>JBGSRG010000443.1:0-2283 GCA_041737685.1 Phycisphaerales bacterium
ATCGACGCCGAGGTCTGTGACAACGACCGACTCAGAGCCTTGCCAAGTGGCCGCGTCGGCCATTTGCGAGTTGGAAAGGTTGGAAGAGTCGGCGAGCTGGCCGGTTTGGTCGTTGGGCGAGTTCCAGGAGAGATCGTCAGCGCCGTCGAGGCCTTGCACACCGACCGCCTGGGCGGAGTGGTCAGAGTTGGGCAGGGAGTCGGTGTAGACATCGTCAGCGCGTCGTGGGAGGGTGCCCACCGAAGGCTCGCGAACCAGGGACTGCTGGGCAGAAGATGTGTTGCTGTCGAGTTCGATCGCCGCGGTCTGCTGGAATGCGTTGTTCACTGAGTCTGGTGAGGCGGCCAGCAGAGGAGGGGGCGCGATCGAGTCGCCCGGCAGCACCTGGCCGCGGCGGCGAAGGCGCGCTTGGCGGCTCAGATCGACAACGGGCGAGCGTGTGAGCGATGCGTTTGCAGAAGCGGTGTTTGGCGCTGCTCGAAAGTTGCCCGCTGCGCCGGTCGTGCGATACTCGGTTTGGCCGTGAGCGGAGCCCGCGATAGCGAGCATCGCGATGACTGTCCAGCCCACGGTGGTGGACGCAGAAGCGCGGCGGGGGATGATGGGATGAGTCGGGAGCGTCATGATCGGATCTCGTGTGAGGACCGGATGGTGGCGGGAGTAGCGCGTGGGTCTGCGTGAACCGGATCAGCGTGAACTGGGTCGGCGGATGGGCTTGCCGGGCACGTACTGCGATGGGCGAGCCGGCTTGACTGGCTCGGCGGGGGTTTCGGCTTCGGGCTGTGCGGGAACGACAACCTCGGGCGCGGGCTGAGCTGGCGCAGGCTGAGCGGGTACCGGCGTGGTTGCCTTGGGTGCAACAGGTTCGGCGGTCTGAAGCGGGATCAGAGGCTGTCGAGAAGGCTCAACGGGCGAGGCTGCGCCCGGAAGCAGTTCCAGGCGTTCGGGCAGAGCGGGTGCTGGTTGACGGGGGGCGGGTGTGTCGGGCATCGGCTCCCAAGAACGGGGCTGACCGTTGGCGGGGTAGACGTCGCTGATGATGACCGACGAGGAGCCGGCTTGAGGAGGGGCGGTGTCGGTGTTGGTCTCAAACTGAGGAACAATGACCGAGGTTGGGGCGACCGGGCTTGGCGCGGGTTGAGGTTCCGGACTGGGCCGAACGTCCTGAATCACGGCGGACTCGACGCTGATTGGCCGAGGCGGTTCTGGCTGAATGGGTGCGAGCTGAAGCGGGGCGGGCTGCGGAACCGCGGCCGATCCGGCGTCGAGAATCGCGTCGTGTACGCCGCTGAGCACCGAGAGCAACTGAGCACCCGTGATGCCCTGATACGCCTTGAGGGTGGAGGGCAACGGGCTGATCTGCGAGATTCGAAGCACGGCTTGGTCGACGCTTAGTGTTTCGCGGGCGTCGCGTCCGTCGAGCATCGTTGCGGCGATTCGGCAGACTTCGCCGACGGTTGCGGCCTCGCGCGCGGGCCGATCGAATGTTGGCGTGATCCAGCCGAGTTGCGAGGCCATCGCGATTCGCTGATCGAAGGTTGTGGCGTTGACACCCGCCCCGAGCAGCAAGCACGCGTGCAGCGCATCGTCGTGGCAGACGAGCGGCTGACGTTCAAGATCGTCAAAGAAGTCGAGCTGACTCTCGCCGAGGGCGCTCAGAACCGCCTGCACGTTAGAGCCGTCCGACAGATCGGGCAGGCTTGAGGCGTGCGACTGAGCGCTGGAGTGGCCGATGAGGGGTCGTCCCTCGACGGCGGCCTGTGCCAGCGCGGACTGTGCCAAGCCCAACTGGACCAGGCCGATGCAGGAGCCCGCCGCGAGGAGCGTCAGATTGACCGAATGAAGAGCAAAGTGCCGCCGAAGCCGGGTGCGCAGATCCATCTGCCTGCCCTTCTGCTCCCTTGGGGAGCGGATGGTCGGAACGCTCCGCGCTCCGCTGAAAGAAAATGCTCGAACGCGCCGGTGTCGAGAACCGCAGCGGCGGCGAGCCGAGAAACATCCCAACAGTTTGCCAGCCAGAGACTTGGCGTGTCAAACCGGGGGGGCTGAAGGTCGCCGCCCCTGTCGGTCTTGGTGCACAAGGCCATTGCGATTCTTGCCGAAGCGTCCGTCGAACCGGGGGGTATCGGTCTTGGGGCATTCAAAGCTGGAGAATCGGGTAGGGCGAGCGTGGGGTGTGTTTGGACGGCACGTTTGGGGCCATGATTGGGGGTGTTTTGCGAGTAAGGGCCGTGTTTGCGTGCAAAGGCTCAACCGCGAGCGGCCAAGCCCATATCGTGAAGG
>JBGSRG010000452.1:0-3446 GCA_041737685.1 Phycisphaerales bacterium
GGTGGCAGCGGTCGATCGGGCGGGGCAAAGGGACCCTCCGCACCGGGCATTGGCGACGCTGGCCAATTTACGCAGCGCAACCTTCCGCCCTTCAGCATGTTCGACGTCCGTACCGCGATGCTTCGTGCCGGCCTCACACCCTACCAAGCGATCGCCATAGCCGATCCGAACGCGCCAAACCCGATCTTGCTCGCTGATCCGAACACCACAGCGATCGTGCTCCAAGATGCCAAGGGCACAAAACGTTCGGTGAACTCGCCGGTGATCCTGGTGGTGCCCACGGCGGAGCCGGTCCTTCAGGCATCAGTCTCGACGGATGAATGAGCGCGTCGTTCACGGTCACTCGCGACTCAAGGGCGTGCTTGTTCGCACTTCACTGCGGAGGCGCAGCAAGCGAAGTGGGAGCATCGACCGGTTCTGAGCGCAGTGGAGGGTTTGGCGCTCTGGTGAGTGCCAGGTCAACCACCACCGGCCAGTGATCGCTGCCGCGCGAGTCGCCGCGCGTCCACGTGCGCACACTCCACTCGCTCGATACCAGCGCATCATCAATCGCAATCGCCAACGGCCAGCGGCCAACGAGTCCCCCCGCACCGGGCACACCATCGCTGGGCCAAGTGCCGAGTGCACTGAGCAAAGGCTTACTTCGACGCAATCCCACGCTCGCAAGCCGTCGGCTCCGCGAGCCCGACGGCGTCGAGTTCAGATCGGCGAGTACGACTAGCGGCAAGCCTTGCTCGCGTGCCTTGGTCGCCGCCGCGGCAACAACTTCAACATCCTGGTTCCCAAACGACCATCGCTGTTGGTCTCTTGGCGAACGAGGGTGTGCCCCGATGACCACAAAGGGACCGTGCGGCGAATCGACCAAGCCCGCAATCAACCGGCGGGACACGGGCCCAAACTCGGAGAGATCCCACGCGACCATTGGCCAGCGACTGGCGACAAAGCCACTGCCCATGAGCATCTGACGCTCATCGTCGGCCCAGAAGGCGGTTCGGCCAAGCATTCCGGGCATCGATTGCGGGCCGGTGTTAGTCGAGTCAGACTCAGCGGTGTCGCTTCCGAACGGCATCGGCGATTGCTCGGGCATAAAGAGCCGAGCACGGTTGTGCCAGATCGGCCCCGACGGCTCGGTAACGGACACAATGTCCGCGTCCCATTGCTCCAAGTCCTGCAGCACGTCGTCGTTGTGCTGAAAGGCGCTCATATTGAAGTGAAGAACACGAACCAGGCGCTCGCCGCGAACGCCCATGGCGCGTTTGGCAGCGGTGAGGGAAGTGTCGGCATGGCCAAGTGGCAGAATGACCGCCCGATGGCTTGTCAGCACCCACACCGGCCCAAGCGTTGCAAGGAGGCAGAGCAGCGCGACGCTCCGCCGCCGAAGGCTCAGGCAGATGATCGATAGCGCCACCCCCAAGAGCGCCCACTGCGCGCTGAGGTTTGCTGCAAGATCGAGCCAGTACCAGACTTCGCCGTTGCTTGGTCTGGCGAGCAAGGGTGTTGTGCACAGCGCGACGATCGGAACTGCCGCGAACCAGAGCGCGATCGTCAACAACTTTGACCTTCTGCGCTTTGCAGACCGATCACGCTTCATCGGCCTGCATCCACGCCCACTGCCTTCGCACACCGTCCTCAAACGCCGTGCTCGGCTTGTACCTCAACTCCGCTGTGCTGCGAGAAAGGTCGGCAAAGGTTCGCTCAACATCGCCCGGCTGAGCGGGCAGACGTTCGATCCGCGCCTCTTTCCCGACGACCCGCTCGATGGTCGCGATCATTTCAGAAAGCGTCACCGGATCGCTGCCGCCCAGGTTCCACACGCGAAAGCCGTGAGCATCGACGCGGTCATAAGCAGCCACCACCCCCGACACGATGTCGTCGATGTAGGTGTAATCGCGGCTGGTGCTTCCGTCGCCAAAGACGCGGATGCTCCCGCCCGCTCCGACGCGTTTGAGAAACAGGCCGATCGCCAGATCGGGCCGCTGCCGTGGACCAAAGACCGTAAAGAATCGCAGGCACGCCGTGGGCATGCCGCTCAACTTCCAGTGGGCGTGGGCCAGCAGTTCGCACGCGCGCTTGGTCGCGGCGTAGGGCGAGATGGGTTCGGAGACGTCGTCGGTCTCGCCAAAGGGCACCTTGGGGTTGTTGCCGTAGACGCTGGAACTCGAGGCCATCACCAACCGAGCGACGCCCGCCCGCCGGGCCTCTTCCATCAGCACGCTCGTGCCCAGCACGTTGGCCCGCGAGTATCCCGCGGGATCGGCGATGCTCGGTCGCACGCCCGCCTTGGCGGCAAGGTGAATCACACCAACGGGCTTGTGTCGATTGAGGATTGCGCGCATGGCCGACTCATCGCAGACGTCGGCCTGCTCGAAGGCGAAGGGCTCTCTCTTGTGGACTGTTGCGCGCTGCGCTGCGCCGCAGCGCTCGAGGGACTCGACGTTGCGTCGTTTGATCGACGCGGCGTAGAACGGATCAAAGTTGTCTACACCAACCACACGATCGCCCCGCGCCATCAGCGCTTCGCAGACGTGCGAGCCGATGAAGCCCGCAGCGCCGGTTACCAGTATCGAACCCTCATCTGGTCCCATCGATTGCTCCGTGTGTCGCGCCCGTGCGTTTGGCGTTGACGTTCACGACTTTAGGGGCAATCGAGCATCGGCCGCCGTTTGCTCTGCGGGGCCAAGGCCTGCACGGAAGCGGTGCTGGCGAATGCACTCGCCGCCGCGACGTCTGGCCGGTCCAAGTCGCTGGATGAGCTCGAGCGCTCCGAGCACAAGCACGCGACCGACAAAAACCTAGCAGGGCGCCATCGTTAGACAGCGCCCCGCTGGAGGAGAGAGAGATCTAGAGGAAGGACAACAGAACTATCGGCTGATCCGATACCCCCGACTTGAATAGCAATGTAGAAGTCTATGAAGCGGGCACCGTCGGGGACAGTCCGCCTCAATCACCCATGCACGCGGAAGAGCCGCCTGCCACAGGCCATACGCAGGACGTGGCGGCCCGGTTCTGGCACCGTGTGGCTCGGACTCAAGCGGCCCAACAACACGGTTCGGAATGGTCACGTCGGACCGCGCTGGGCCTTTCAGGACCGATAAGTCTCATCGGAAAGAAAGAACGACCGGGCCGCGGCCCGATCGTTCGCAAAGGCTTCCATCGATCACCCGTTCGGGTTATTCCAATTCACTCATCGCAGGCGGTCGAACCGCATCACGACCGGGTGGGGGTTTGGGTCCGCGCCGGTTGTTCGCGCCGTCGCGTTGGGGGTCGCCCCGCCGGGCGTTCGGGGCCGCGGGCGTTCCGTCGTCACGAAACTGACGGGCTCGCTCTTCCATCCGCTGCAGAATCTGCTCCTGCTGCTCGGGGGTCATTTGCTCGAAGATTCGCATGAGCCGGTCGCGTCGCTCGGGCGAGACTCGCGCTCCCGGGCCATCAGCGGGGCCGGGTCG
>JBGSRG010000479.1:0-2797 GCA_041737685.1 Phycisphaerales bacterium
CGCCGCCGCCAGCACCGCCGCCCGGCGGGTTTCCGTCGCGTGGCGGTCGGTTGGGACCGGGCGGCGTGCCCGGCCTTCCTGTTCCGTCCATCTGTCGGCGCAGTTGATCGATCTGCTGCTGCAAACCGACGAACTGCCGGCGGTTGCGATCAATCTCGGCCGTGCGTGAACCATCATCCGGTGGCTTGCGATCAGCCGGAGGTGTCCAATCGACGCCCTGAAAGAGGGCCAGAAAGTCGGGTCGGCGAATCTGCTCGGCGTTGCGTGTTGCCAGTTCGATCAGTTCTCGCATCCCCTGAACGCCCTGCACGTGCTTTGAGTATCGCTCTGCGAGCGAGATCCGGCCGGGCATGGCCGCGATGACCTTGGCCTCTGACCATGCCCCGTCTGCACCTAGCGTCTCACGTTCAAGTTCGACACCCAGCAATTGCAAGCGTCCCGGCCCGTCCCAAAGGTCAGCCCGCAAGGGCGCCAGCGGACCATCTGCGTCAGGGTCCTTGACGAGTGCTTCTCGAAGAGCAGTGCCTGAGAGAACGCCTTGCACGGTGATGGACGCGGTGTCGTAGGGAGCTTGCTCGGGCAGAAACTGCGCCAGTTCGGGTGTGCGTGTCAACTCCAGCGGATGAATGCTCGCTTGGAATCGCTCGGCGACGATCTGGCTGGGACCCGGCACGAGGGGAAGGCCCAGTTTGGCCATCGAACCGGCGCCGGCATTCACGCCAGCACCGCCGGGAAGAGCACCCGCGTCGATCGAGATGCCAACACCAATGTTGCCGGCAAGTTCGTTCTTCGGGGCCACTGGCCCAGACAGACGCGTGCCGAAACTCTCGAGTCTCTCACCGATCTGTGTCAGACCAGAGAGATCGGTCTCGGGCTTGCCTCTCAACTTGCCCTGCACGCGAGTGGCAGTGTCCTGCAGCGCGTCGTAGCCCGAGTGCAGTCGCACCTGCTGTGTGCCCAGCTTGATCGTCGGCTCGGCGCTGAGAAACTGCCACGCGAGGATGCCGAGCATCGCGACCGCGAACAGGCCCGCAAAGAGCTTCTCAAAGTGCTGTTCGATCCAACTGATGCCCTTGATTCGCATCGATTCATCCTGTCTTCGCCGGTGCTGCCAGCGATATCGTTCAGTGTGCCTGCTCTGACATCATCCTGCCGTTGACCGCCGCAACGGCTTCCAAATCCGATCCTGTTGCTGGAATTCAACCCTCACCAAACTCGTCTCGGCCGCGGGGCTGATTCGGTGGTGGGTTGTACCCTCCCTGATCCTCCGGAATCGCCTCTCCGTCGAACATACCGAGCGCTTTCTGGACTTCGACCGGCATGTCCGGCGCACGCCAGGAGCGCAGCATGACCGACTCGACCCGCATGGTGACGCGGACGACGTGGTCGTCTCCGTAGTAGAAGCCCGACTTCAGATCGTCGAAGACGTCGACCGCGGCGAGGTCGAGTTCCAACACCGTGATGAAGTTGGTCGCGGCGAGCGCGTCGATGAACTCCGGCAATCGCCGGCTTGAAGCGATGAACTCGAGTGAAACCACACGCAGGTCGTACCAGCGATTGTGCGAGCCCGGCCCGGACACACGACCGGTGAACGAGCGGGTGTAGTTCACGGGCGCCTTGTCGGTGCCCGCATCAAAGTTCATCTCATTGCCGTTCTCAAACGCAGCGCGATCAGGAGCAACACGGATGAGCCGCTTCACCACGGCGGACGCGACGGTTGGCTTCTGTGAAGCGCTCGCATTCGCCCCTGGCTCGGCGATGGCTTCAGTTCCGTTCGTGCGTGCGATGGCCTTGACCACGTCAGCGTGCAACCAGGCCCGCTCTTGCAAGTCCCAGGCAGTGAACATCGGGAGCGATGCGCTCACATCGATCGCCGCGACACCATCAAACGCCGTGAGGTCCGCGTACATCGTGATCTCGTTGGCTCGGCCGCGATAACGGCTGAGCCGGATGGCGAAGAGCTCGTTCTGCAATCGCTGTTTCTCGTCGTCGTTCATCTCCTCGCTGCCACGTTCGTTGCGAAGCCGCTCAAGGTGCTGAGCAACATGCTGCAGCAGCACCGCGCCCACTTCCGACGGCGGCGGCGGAGAGCCAGCGTTCATGCGTTCAAGCAACTGCTCGTGAAACGAGGCCGAGTATCGGCGCAGGAACTCGGTTCGCTTCGTCGCTTCGATCAGCCGATCTGGCGCCGGGAAGAACCCGTCGATGAGCAGTTTGTGATCGGCCTTGTTGTGCTTCTCGCCCGCTGCGGCCGCCTGAGCGCCCTTGGCGTTGAGCTGCTCGTAGGCCATTGCGTACTGCGCTGTGAGTTCCGGGTTGACCTCTGTCTGTTGCTCGAGTTTCCGCTCGCCCGTCAGCGTGGGCACATAGTACCCAACCTTGTTCGAGTTGATGGCGGTGAAATCTTCGGACAACGACTTCTCGACCTGCGCTCGCAGTTCCGAGGACATACCCGTCGAGAAGATGATCGCGGTGGGTAGCGCTGCGATCGCGATAACACACAGCACGACGATCAGCCAGTTTCCCTTGAGCCAATCCAGGATGTTCTTCACGACTGCTTCTCCTGCTCAGACTTCGCGGCGTTGGGATCGCGGACCTCGACCTCCCAGGTCACAGAGAACTTGGAGAGGGTCTGGCCCGGCTTTCCCGGCTTTGGCGCGGGAGGAATCGGGGCGATGCGATTCACTTCTTCTCGCGACTTGTTGTCGTCGGGTGCGCCCGAAGGCGGTGCTTGCGGCGAAGGGCCAGGCAAAGGCCCGCCCGGTGTGCCAAAGGGGCCGCGGCCCGGCAGTCCGCC
>JBGSRG010000488.1:0-1948 GCA_041737685.1 Phycisphaerales bacterium
GCGAGCACGCGGGCTGACGCAGTACGCGATGATCATCGGCTCGGTCGCCGACAACGAGTTCGGCCTGCCGAACAAGGCGTCGTACTCCCAGCGTGCCAGTGAAGCCAAGACCAAGTCCGCCGAGTCGCTCGCCGCGGCAAGAAAGTTGTATGACGAGGCGATTGGCCTGTTTGATCGCATCGCCTCTGGCGGCGGCTCATCGCGAGAACTGCTGAACTCTCGGGTCGAATCGATCAAGAAGCGTCTGGGCAATCTCGCGGGTGGTTCAACTTCCACGGTCGCCGACGATGGTGCTGCCTCTGACAACGCCACCGTCTCAGGCAGCGGCGAGACAAACGAGGCCGCGGCAACAGACGATGGCGCAACCCCGACGGCCGACGCGAGCACTGCCGACGCGATAATCGCCGAGGCCCGCGTGTTCATGCAGGGCCTGATCGACCAGATCAAGAGCAAGAACTTTGGATCGATCATCGAAGCGATGGAGTTTGAGGATGCGGCCGAGGCCAACATGGCTCGCGGCGTCATGCCGCTGGTGCAGAGCGTCGGGGCCTTCAACTCACTCTGCGAGACTACTTACGGCTCAGACCTTGCGGCACTGGTTGAGGCAAGCAAGGTACCGTCGGTGAAGGCCAATCCCATTCTCAGCATGATCGGCCCGATGATCGGACAACTGGGTTCGATGGGCGCTGGTCTGAGCGGCCTGAGCGAGCTCCAAGCCGCAGACCTTTCCATGTCTCTGCGTCCCGACGGCAAGGTGAGCGTCGAGGGTGTGGGCGACGAGGCCACCACGCTGCTCGCCAAAATTGACAGCAACTGGAAAGTCTGGGTGCCCTCTACCGGCGCGGCCAGCGGCGCGGGTGCGGCGCAGATGAACATGATGATGCCGATGCTCAAGCCCATGGCCGGCGTGTTTGACGCCGTTGCTGGCAAGATTCAGGCAAGCGACTACGCCGACGCTGACGCCATGCTGGTTGATCTGTCGGCCAAGATCGCCGGGGCGATGGGCGGGGCCTTGGGGGGAGGCGGGCGTCGGCCGGGTGATGACGTCCCTGAAGGTGGCGGACTGGGCGGTAGCGGACTGGGTGGCGGATGATCGCACACACAACAGACTCAATGGCTTGCCGCGAGCGGGTTTGACCCCCCGCCCGCGTTCGGATAGGTTTGCTCCAACGCCTCTTCTCCCAAACTCTCCCAAACTCTCCCAAAGGTTCTCAACGCCGATGCGCAGGCACTTTGCTTCAATCTCCGGCCCGTGTGCCTCGCTCGCGACGGCGGCGATCTTCTCGCTCGGCCTGTGCGCGAGCCAGACTCAGGCCCAATGCAACATCTCGAGTTCGGCCGCCACATCCGTGCCCATCACCCCGGCAACGCAGGAGGCCATCCGGGCCTGTGCTGAGGCCGCGAAGGCTGCGTTCGAGGGCGGAGATTATGCTCAGATCAAGCGTGTGCGAGATTCCCTGCTCACGCCGCTGCGACAGCCGCGTGTCACCGCCGAGTTCCGCGTCACGCTCGAGGGTGCGCTCCGGCCAACGCTCCGATCCGCGGCGGAGTCGAAGTCGCACGACGCGGTGCTCAACGCTCTGCGTATCGCCGGCGAACTGGCTGCGGGAAACTCGACCGACATTCTGTCCCGTGCACTGAACGACGAGCGCCCCGCAGTGCGGTTTATGGCCGCCTCGGGCCTAGAACGCACGTTTCAGCACATCGGTGCCGACGCTGCGCCCGCCGTGCTCTCGATCAACGTCGAACCCGCCGTGAAGGCCTTGGCCAAGCGGTTGGCAGAAGAGACCGATGCCCGCGTGGCCGAAGGGATCGTCATCGCGCTCGATGCCGGTTCGCGTATCACCACTCAGGGCTTCGACGCCATCGCACAGGCAAGCGTCGAAGCGCTCGCGGTGGGCGTGGGCGACCGTGCGGCCAAGGGCGTGGGGCCGGACTTCAACCCGGC
>JBGSRG010000508.1:0-7857 GCA_041737685.1 Phycisphaerales bacterium
ACGACTGGGACGACCAGATCGAGCGAGACTGGCTCGACGTGCTCAACTCCATCGCGTCGATGATGATCCGCGGCGCTGGCCGTGCTCGCAAAGCCGCCGCCTAAACCCGCCGCGCAGAGCCATCGCGTGACGCATGCACTCGCCTCGCGTCTCTCGCGTCACGCCGCTTGCATCTCGCCCCAGCCCGCACCAATCTACATCTCCCACACCCCAGACAACACCCTCAGCGCCGCCTGAGCGCTGCAAGCTATGCCGCGCACAACTTCGCGCCATCACACTCGCCCAAGCGCTCTGCCCGCAGACCTACCATCGCAACCTTCGCAAAGCAAGCAACTCCATCCGCTCGCTCAGCCCATTCGCCCTCCAATCCCTCCCTCTCCCTGCTTACGCCCTCCTTCAGCCCTCCCCGTCCCCAGCCACCACCGAGACCAGAAACATGCTCCGTCGCACCCAGACCTGCGGTGAACTCCGCGAAGCCCACATCGATCAGACCGTCACCCTTAACGGCTGGGTCAACTCCTACCGCGACCACGGCAACCTCATATTCATCGACCTCCGCGACCGCTTCGGTCTCACCCAACTCGTCTTCGACCCAGACGACGGCGTCGCCGCCGAGATGATGGCCCAGGCTGACAAGCTCCGAAACGAAGACGTCATCGGTGTCGAGGGCCGCGTTCGCAAGCGCATCGGTGGCGAGAACCCCAAACTCGACACCGGCAGAGTTGAACTCGTCGTCACACGCCTCGAAGTCTTCAACAAGACCGAGAACCCCCCCTTCCTTCCCGATGATTTAGCCAAACTTCCCAACGAAGAACTCCGCCTCACGCACCGCTACATCGATCTTCGCCGCCCCAAAATGCAGCAGATTCTGCGAACCCGCTCGCGCGCCCTCATGACCACGCGCGAGTTCTTCCACGATCAAGGATTCCTCGAGGTCGAAACCCCCGTGCTCTACAAGAGCACGCCCGAGGGCGCGCGCGAGTTTCTCGTTCCCGTCCGAAACATGCCCGGCACCTGGTACGCCCTGCCGCAAAGCCCCCAACTCTTCAAGCAGATTCTCATGGTCGCCGGCACCGACCGCTACATGCAGATCTGCCGGTGCTTTCGCGACGAAGACCCACGCGCTGACCGCCAGCCCGAGTTCACACAGATCGACCTCGAAATGTCCTTTGTCCGGCGCGAGCACGTCATGGACACGATGGAGTCGTTTGTCCGTTTCTTCTGGAAACAGACCCTCGGCTACGACGTCCCGCCCATCCAGCGTATGGCCTATCGCGACGCCATGGAACGCTACGGCATCGACCGTCCCGACACCCGCTACGACCTCTCCATCACCGATCTTTCAAGCCTCGCCGCCCGAACCGACTTCAAGGTCTTCAAGGACGCGCTGGCCAAGGGTGCAGACCGACCGCAGTTCAACTCCAAGCGCGGCGTGGTCAAAGCCATGCGCGTGCCCGCCGGCGCTGAGAAACTCACCCGCAAAATCACCGACGGTTACAGCGACTTCGTCAAGGGCTTCGGCGCTGGCGGCGTCGCCGTCACCAAGTACATCAAAAACGACAAGGGCGAACTCGCGCTCGACACCGGTGTCGCCAAGTTTCTCGAGCCTCACAAGGCCGATCTCGTCGCCGCACTCGGGCTACAACCCGGCGACACCGTCCTCTTCGTCGCCGACGTCTACAGCGTGGCCACCAAGGCCATCGGCGAACTGCGACAGCAGGTCGCCCGCGACATGGGCCTGATCCCCAAGCCCGGCGCCGAGGGCGGGCCGTGGAACTTCCTCTGGGTCATCGACTTCCCGATGTTCGAGCGCAACAAGGAAACCGGCAAGTGGGTTGCCATGCACCACCCCTTCACCGCCCCGCGCGACGATCAGCGCGATCTGTTCGTCAACGCCGACCCCGACGACGAAGTCGCCATCGAAAGTATTCTCAGCGCAGGCTACGACATCGTCCTCAACGGCAGCGAAATCGCCGGCGGCTCGGTCCGAATCCACGACAAGGCCGTGCAGTCAAAGGTCTTCCAATTGCTCGGCCTCACGCCCGAACAGGCCAAAGAAAAGTTCAGTTTCCTTCTCGAAGCGCTCAGTTTCGGTGCGCCGCCACACGCCGGAATCGCCTTCGGCTTCGACCGCCTCATCATGCACCTCTGCGGCACCGACAACATCCGCGACGTCATCGCTTTCCCCAAAACGCAGATCGGTGCAGACCTCATGACCCGCGCTCCCAGCCAGGCCACAGACGCGCAACTCAAAGACCTGCACGTCAAAAGCACCTGGGTGCCGCCAGAAAGAGCATGAACCGCCGATTCCGCGTTCCATGCGAGACCCCCGGCCCGCAGCCAACGCTCCGCCGCACCGCTCATCGCTCGCGCTCACCGCAATCGCTGGCCGCGCCCGTGAAACCCACGATCCGGTTTCACGTAAGATGTCGGAAACGAACCAGGAGCGCCCGCCATGCCCGCCGACATCGTCGACTATCAGATTCTCGGTGAAGACCTCCAAGGACTCGTCATCACCCTCGATCCCGGCGAAGCCGTCGTCGCCGAGGCCGGCTCCATGATGTACATGCAGGACGGGATCGAGATGGCCACCCAACTCTCCATGAGCCAGCACAGCAAGGGCGTCTTCGGCAAACTCTTCGAGGCCGGCAAGCGAGCAGTCACCGGCGACTCGTTCTTCATCACCTACTTCGCCAACACCGCGCAAACCCGCCGCGACGTCGCCTTCGCAGCCCCTTACCCCGGCCACATCGTTCCTCTCGAACTCGCCGATTACGGCGGCACCATCATCTGCCAGAAGGACGCATTTCTCTGCGGAGCCCGCGGCGTCGAAATCACCATCGCCTTCAACAAGCGCATCGGCGTTGGCCTCTTCGGCGGTGAAGGCTTCATCCTCCAAAAAATCTTCAGTCCCGACCGCAAAGGCCAAGCCTTCCTCCACGCTGGCGGCACCGTCGTCCAGATGAAACTCGCCCCCCGGCGAAAACCTCAAGGTCGACACCGGCTGCCTCGTCGGTTTCGAGCCCACCGTCAACTACGACATCCAGATGGTCCCGGGAATCCGAAACAAAATCTTCGGAGGAGAGGGCCTGTTCTTCGTCAAACTCACCGGGCCCGGGACCGTCTGGCTCCAGACGCTCCCCTTCTCCCGGCTGGCCGACCGAATCATCGCCGCCGCCCCTTCCGCGGGCGGATCATCCAAAGGCGAAGGCTCGGTGCTCGGCGGGCTTGGCCGAATGCTCGACGGAAACTAGCAACGGCGTCCACGCAGCGGCACTGCCCCTACCTCTACACGGGCCGTCCCCGAAGTCCGCTCTACCACGCGGGGGCTACAGACCTCCGCTCACTCAACGCCCTTCTGCGCTGACACAAAGATCGTCTGCCCGTTCCGCGCATCGTGCGCCCCCAAAACGCACTCGACAATCAACTCCGCCACGCGCTCCGGCGGCATCGCTGCGCTCGTCGGCACCTTCGCTTCAGAAAAATTAGAACGCAACATCTGCGTCTCAATCGCGCCCGGGGCCACCGCAAAGGCGCGAATCCCGCTGCGCTTGCCCTCTTGCGCGCACGAGCGGGCCATCAGGTTCACCGACGCCTTCGCCGCCGCGTAGCCAAAGAAGCCCGAAAACGGGTCCTTCGTGCCCATCGTCGAGACGTTCACAATGCAGCCCCGCTTCTGCTGAACCATCCGCGGCCACACCGCATGAATCAGGCACGCCGGCCCATACGCATTGATGCCAAAGGTGCGATACAGCGTCTTGGCATCGGTCTCTTCGATCGGCTTCAGAGGGGCGTAGCCCGCGTTGTTCACCAGCACGTCCAAACGCCCAAACCTCTCAATCGCTTGCGCAACCGCCCCCGCTCCCGCCTCCGCATCCGCCACATCCGCCACCGTCACCAAACTCTCCGCTCCCTCATCCAGCATGGAAGCGGTCTCTTCGAGACTCTCCCGCGTGCGACCCATCAGCACCAGGTCATACCCCTTGCCAGCCAGTTGCACGCACAACGCGCGCCCAACGCCCGAGCCCGCACCCGTCACCAGCGCCACCGGCCTCTCGCCCGACCCACCCCTTCCACCCACGTCCGCACCCTCTTTCGCTGTGCTCATGCCGTTCGCTCCTTCTCATCCCCGCTAGGTCCGCTTCGTCCCTACGCAACCCTTTCCATTCTTTCGTCACGCCCACACCAAGCCGATGCACACCCGCCCATCGAATCGCCCCTCTTGCTGCCCTCTCAACTTCGCTGTCCGCATCAAGCGACACGCATTCCGGCCGACATGCACGCGATCAACCCGCGATACACTCCATTCATGCTGGCAAAGGCCACCATTATCATCGCCTTCCTCGCCGTGCTGTTTCTGCCGCTCGCGGTTCAGCGTATCGTCGGCAACAGCGCGCCCGCCACGACCAGCGACACCAACGCAGCCCTCCGGCTCGTTATCGTCACGCCGCACGTCGAACAAATCCGCGAAGAATTCGGCACTGCCTTCAGCCAGTGGCACCAGCGATTCCACAACGCGCCGGTCTACATCGACTGGCGAACCCCCGGCGGCACCAGCGACATCGTCAAGCAGTTAGAAGCTCAGTTCGATGCCGCCGTTTCCAACGGTCGCGTTGCGCAAAGCGGCAAGGCCGAACAAGGCTCCATCGGCTACGACCTCTTCTTCGGCGGCGGCTCCTTCGACCACGGCAAAATGAAGGACAAGCGATCGGGCACCCGATCGTCCGACGGCCAACGCATCGAGTATCGCTGGGGCAGCCCCGCCGGGTTCGACCAAACCCAACTCGACGACTGGTTCGGAACCAACAAAATCGGCGCTCAGTCGCTCTACGACCCCGAGCAATACTGGATCGGCACCGCCCTCTCAGGCTTCGGCATCGTCTACAACCGAGACGTCGTGGCCGCGCTCGGCGTCCCCGCTCCAACCTCCTTCGAGCACCTCACCGATCCCGCCTACGCGGGCCTCCTCGCGCTCGCCGACGGCCGCCAATCCGGTTCCATCACCACCACCTACGACTCCATCCTTAACAAGAACGATTGGGAACAAGGCTGGCGCGTTCTGCGAGAACTCGCCGGCAACGCCCGATACTTCGCCAGCAGTTCCACAAAGCCACCCGTCGACGTCAGCCAGGGCGAAGCCGCCGCAGGTCTGGCCATCGATTTCTATGGCCGAGGCCAATCACAGTTCGTGCTCCAGCCCACCGAATCCGCTGACCAAAGCCGCGTCGGATACGTCGATCCCGAAGGCGCGGTCTACATCGACGCCGACCCCGTCTCCATCCTCAACGGCGCAAGCAATCCCGATCTGGCCCGACGATTCGTCGAGTTCTGCTTAAGCATCGAGGCCCAAGCCCTCTGGCAGTTCCATTCGCTCAACGCCCCTTCCGGCGCCGCCAACCCAACACTCAACGGCACCAAACTCGGACCCTCCCGCTACGAACTGCGCCGCATGCCCGTGCGCCGAGTGATGTACGCCGACTACCGCCCCTATCTCGTCGATCAGGCCGACCCCTTCGCCCTCGCCTCCGACGTGCCCACACGCGGATACCGACCCGCCATCGGCCCGCTCATGGCCGCCTTCGGCATAGACACCGCTGAAGAGTGCCGCACAGCATGGCGAGCGCTCAACCAGGCCCGCAAGGCACACACTGCGGGCCAGCTCGACCAGAAGCACCTCGACGAAATGACCGACCTCTTCTACGCCATGCCCGAACATCACTTCCAGCCCGGCTCCATCTGGTGGCCCGCAGAGGTCAACAACGGCATCGACCGCGACGCGCTCAAAGAACTCGAACGAATGAAGGTCACCACCTTCTCCCAACTTCGTAGCGCCATCACCGCCGCTACCGCCGCGGCCAAACTCAAGCCCGAAACCATCGCCGAGTTCCACAAACTCGCCGATCGTGCCTCCACGTTCGAAGCAGATGCCCCAACCGCCATCATCAGCGCCAAGAGCCTCAGGCCCATCCGTAACGACACCGATACCTGGAAGAATCCCAAGCACGGCCGCCGCTCGCTCATCGCCTACACCGAGTTCTTCCGCAGCAACTATCGAAACATCGTTGAACTCTGGAACTCTCACCGGTCCCGTGCCACGTCACAATCACCCCCAACTTCGCACGCTGAACCTCAACCCACCCTCGCATCCGCGCCCGAGTAAATCATGCCAACCTCGGACGCGAACACCAAGCCCGCTCCCCTTCCCTCTCCTGCATCCGCCGCCCGCACCCGCGCCGCTCTGCCCACCCTCACCAAAATCGTCGCCACCATCGGCCCCGCCAGCAGCAGCGCAGAAGTCATCGAGCGTCTCATTCGCGCCGGCGTCGCCGTCTTTCGTCTCAACTTCTCTCACGGCGACCTCAGCGAACACGCCGAGAGACTCGCCACCATCCGATCCGTCTCCAACACACTGGGCGTTCACGTCGCCGTCATGGGCGACCTGCAAGGCCCAAAGATTCGCGTCGGCATACTCCCCGATCCCGGAATCACGCTGCACGTCGGACAAACCGTCCGCTTCGTGCCCTCCGAAGTGTTCAAGGCAGCCGATCGACCTCCCGCCGATTCCGACCAAAGCACTCCATCAAGCACAATCACCCTTCCCTGCGACTACGAACCGCTTGCACGAGAAGTCCATCCCGGCCATCGCGTCCTCATCAACGACGGTGCCATCCGCCTGCTCGCCGTTCCCCGCGCGACACAAAGCCCGACCGCGCATTCAGCACCCGAAGCCGATGCGCTCTTTGCCACCGTCACCTTCGGCGGCGTGGTCACAAGCAAAAAAGGCATCAATCTCCCCGACAGCGACGTCTCGGCCCCAGCCCTCAGCGAGCGTGACTGGACCTGCGTCGAATGGGCCGTCGCCCACGACCTTGATTGGCTCGCCATGTCCTTCGTCCGCCGTGCAGAGGAGGTCTACGAACTGCGCCGTGCGCTCGCCGGAATGTGCCCGGTCGAGCAGCAACCCACCGACAGCGCTCAGCACGGCTCGCTGATCCCCGTCATCGCCAAAATCGAAAAGCCTCAGGCCATCGCCGAGATCGACGCAATCCTCAACGCCGCCGATGGAATCATGGTCGCTCGCGGCGATCTCGGCGTCGAGATGGACCTCGCCGCAGTTCCCATCATCCAAAAGCAACTCATCGACAAGGCCGACGAATGGGGCAAGCCCTGCATCGTCGCTACGCAAATGCTCGAGACCATGATCCAGAGCGCTTCGCCCACCCGCGCAGAAGCCGGCGACGTCGCCAACGCCATCCTCGACGGCGCTGACGCCGTCATGCTCAGCGCCGAAACCGCTATGGGCAAGCACCCAGCGCTCGTCGTCGAAACCATGCGCCGTATCGCGATCGAAGCCGAAGGCCTTCTAGCTCAGCGAGCCAAAGACGCCTCGCCCTCCTCGCGCCTGCGAAACTCCAGATACCGCACCGCCGCACTCGCCCACGGAGCCTGGTACGTCGCACGCGACATCGACGCTCGCCTCATAGCCTGCTGGTCGCAAGAGGGCGGAACAGCCCGCTATCTCGCCCAAGTCGGCCTCAGCATCCCCGTCATCGCTTACTCCGACAGCGCCCGCCAAGTCCGACGCATGTCCCTGCTCCGCGGCGTAACCGCCGTGCGAATGGCCGTGCCAGCCTCAGGAAAGCTCGCCGACTGGAACGTCGCCGTCGAGCGCGATCTGCTCCATCGCGGCTGGGCAGCGCCGGGCGATCCCATCGTCCTCCTCGCCGGCAAACCCCTCGGAAACAAGGGCGCGACCAACACCCTCGCCATCCAGTACATCGGCAACACCCAGCTCGGCTTTATGGGCCCCGACGAGACCGCCCGCACATGAACCCGCACACCTCGCCCTCATCTCAC
>JBGSRG010000548.1:0-3555 GCA_041737685.1 Phycisphaerales bacterium
GGGCGGTGCATGACGACTGGATGCCGCATCGCGATGGTGCAACGGGGCTGTTCGGTCGAACGCAGGAGGGCGCGGAATGGTCGTATCGCGACGCTGCGGCGGACTTCTTTGCGCACCAACTGAACGTGGCGATGGTGACGGGGGCGAAGAGTGAGACGTTGCTGCGCGAGACGATGCGGTCGGAGCGGGCGCTGAACGTAGACGGCTGGCTGTGTCGGACGCTTGCGGTGCGGACGGGCGAGCCGGTGTGGACGCCGGTGAAGGAGCGGATGTTCGGCACGTCGGAGTATGTGAAGGACGGGCTGTTGCCGCTGCTTGAGTTGAGCGGCGATGCCCAGGTGCGCGGGCGGATTGGGGACCTGGCGGACACGATGGTTGCGCGGAGTTCGCAGGTGTCACGGTTCGGGCTGATCCCCGATGGTCGGTCGGAGGTGATCGGCGAGGTGTTGCAGTCGCTGAGCCGGTTGGCGTTTGCGATGGATCGTGGGGAGTATGCGGAGATGGTGGGGCGGATTGGCGATGCGGTGGTGGAGCAGGTGTTGCCGGGGAATCAGGGGCTGCCGGCGAAGGAGTGGGACTTTGATCGCGACGTGGCGGTGCGCAGCGTCGTGCAGATTCGCGATCATGGGAATGAGGTGTTGGTGGGGATGGGTGAGGCGTTTGCGCTCGCGGCGCATCGCGGGTATGTGCTGGGCGAGCACGAATGGCGTGCGCGGGCTGAAGGGTGGGCGGGGCCGCTGGCGCGGATGTATGTGTTGGTGCTGCGGCACGGTCGGAATGAGGAAGGGTTGCTGGCGAATCGGCTTGACGCGGCGAGCATGACGCTGACCGATTCGAGCGCGAACGACAACTGGGGCTATGTGCTGTGCGGGGCGGAGTCGTTTGTGCAAGCGGCGCAGCGGTTCGGTGCGGCGGCGGTGAAAGAGGAAGAGTTGGAGGAGATTCGCGGGTTGATTGCGCAGACCGTGGCGGCGGTGGTGCGGACCGATGGTGTGCGTTGGCAGGGCGCGAGCGAAGCGCCGTCGGGGCATCAGGACGGCTATGCGGACTCGGTGGAGAGTGCGGTGTATGTGCTGGCGCATTGTGCGTCGGTGGATGCGGGCGCGCTGGACGGGTGGATCGATACGCAGATCGCGTGGATGTATCGGAGTCAGAAGGCCGACGGTGCGGTTGATCGGCACTATCTGGACGGGAACTTCATGCGCACGGCGCTGCTGTATTCACGGCTGCGGAGCGGGGGCTGGCGCGCGCGAGAAAGGACGGGGGAGGGAGCGCAGGGAGGGGATGTTGACGAGGGCGGGGGCTGGTCGGATGTTGGGGTTGGCTATGAGCGCTTGAGCGAGGATCGGGCGGTGCTGGTGGTGCGTGCGATGAGCGAGCGTGGATGGAAGGGGCGCGTGGTGCCGGATGTTCGACGGCACGCTCGGGTGATGCGACTGCCGTGGGATTGGCCGCGGATCAACAGTTGGCCGGAGTGGTGCGTTGCGGAGGAGATTGTGGGTTTGCGGGTGTTGGGACTGGGTGTTGACGGAGAGGCGATGGGAGAGGGTGCGAGCGCGGAGGAGGGCGTGGAGGTTGAGGTGGGCGCGGGAGCAGAGGTGATCGTGGAGATTCGGCTGAGGCGGTGAGTGGGGGGGGTGTGGCTAATGGTCCGAGAGTGGCGATGACCGCCGTGAATTCGCGGGATTTTCATTGAGGAACCGGGCCGACTGATTATGCTGGAGCGGGGCGGCCGGTTGGCCGGACGTGGCTGCGGAGGGCGGAACTCAAGAAGGGACGTGCGTGATGGCGGTTGGCGAGAGCGGAACTGTGGCGGCTCGATTGGTCGCGATTGGCCGGGTTTGGGCTGCGGTGGCGTGTGTGGTGGGGGTGGTGTGTTTGGTGGGGGTGTCGGTGGCAGGGCCACTGAACCCGCCGGCGGGGCCTGTGGCGAGCACGCCCGGCCCGGAGCCGAGGACGGCGGTGAACGCGGTGAATACGCCGGGGGACAACGATGCCACGCCGAGTCTGTTCAAGATCACGCAGCCGGGGAGTTATTACCTGGCGGGGAACGTGACGGGCGTGGTGGGGAAGCACGGGATTGAGATTGCGTCGAGCGGGGTGACGCTGGACTTGAGTGGTTTTGCACTGCTCGGAGCGGTCGGTTCGCTCGACGGGGTCACAGCGAGCACGCCGTCGCTCGGGGACATTCAGGTTCGGAACGGGTCGATTCGGGGGTGGGGAGGGTCGGGGCTCGAACTTCTCACGGGGAACAACAACAACAACGCGGCCCATGATCTGCGGGTCAGCGGGTGTCTGGGTGCATACGGAATCTCCATCGGGCGCGGAACCGTCGTTGGCTGCAACGCGAGCGGTAATGCCGAGGATGGTATCGGCGCTAGTGAGGGCTCAAGCATTGTTCGATGCACTGCCGTGAGTAATGGCGGCCGCGGCATCAATACAAACTTTGGAGTGGTCATCACCGAGTGCGCTGTGTACGACAATGGGGGGTGGGGGATTTCAACGACCGGAGATTGTGTTGTTTCCGACTGCGCGGCGACGTCGAACGACGGAGGCGGGATCGTCTGCGGGTCTAGGAGCAGGATCAGCGGTTGTACCGCAACGGGCAATGACAACTACGGCATTCAGACCGGCGTGGCATCCATCGTCATCGGATGTACCGTGAGCAGCTCGAGGGCGGGTGACAGCGCATCGGGGCTGGGCATTCTGGGGATCGGCAGCGGCGTTGTGATCTCCGGCTGCACCGTGTATGCGAATCCGAGCACGGGGATTCGGCTCACGCAACGAGGACGGGTCATCGATTGCACGGTTGAATTCAATTCTGGAGTCGGGATCGAGGTCGAGAATGACAGCATGGTCACGGGATGCACCGTCACATCGAGCGGAACGCTGGGGATTGTTGCGGGCGACGATTGCACGATCACCGGATGTACATCGAATCGGAATGCGCTCTCGGGCATTCGTGTGGACGCGGACTGCCATGTCACGAACAACACGTGCAACGACAACGGGCTGACGGGCACGGGCGCTGCGGGCATCCAGACGACGGCGGCGAACAACCGGGTGGAAGGGAATGTCTGTTCGAACAACCAGAAGGGGTTCGACACCGTTGCGGGCTCGACGGGCAATCTGTTCATCCGGAACAGCGCGTCGAGCAATGTGGTGGCGAACTACTTCTTCGTGGCCAACAACCGGTACGGGCCAATTGTGGATATCACGGGCGCCACGGCGGCGGTGAACGGGAACAGCGCGGCGAGCACGATGACGACTGCCGACCCGCACGCCAACATCAGGTATTGAAGAAGAGGCACGAGGCACGAGGCACGAGGCACGAGGCACTGGGCAACAGGGGGTTGGCGTGCAAGACCGAACGGGCGAGTCGGATCACGGGCAATCGCGGCCAAGCCGCAGAAGAGAGCAAGACATGCGAGCATTGAGTCGATCCGGTTCATTGGGTTGCGCGATGTGGGTCGGGGCGGCGGCGATCGCGCTGGGAACGACCGTGAGTCTTGCCGGGCCGCTGAACCCGCCGGCGGGGCCGGTAGCCAGCACGCC
>JBGSRG010000344.1:0-2854 GCA_041737685.1 Phycisphaerales bacterium
AGAGAGAGCAGTCCCATATGTTGGATCCTTCTGAGTACACCGATTCGGACTGGCCGGTTGGGCACCACCTGCACCAACCAACTCCTCCACAGTCACGGCCCTTGCTCGAAGTCGTCGGGCCTGAGTGCCACCACACCCGCGGTGTCCGACGGGTCCGCGCCGCGGTCTGGTGTGTCGGCCGGAAGCAGCACGGTGAAGGTGGCGCCCCGGCCGGGTGTGGAGCGCAGCAGGATTGTGCCGCGGTGTTCTTCGATGATTCGTTTGGTCACGGCGAGCCCGAGGCCCGTGCCGCGAAGACCCTTGGTGGTCTGAAAGGGCAGGAAGATCTGCTTGTGCCGATCCGACGCGATGCCCGGCCCGTTGTCGATGACCGAGATGCTCGCCGCAGCTCGCCTTGAAGCCGTTGCGGGTTGATAGGAAGTTCGGATGGTGACTGCGCCCGTGCCGGGCTCCACCGCTTCGACGGCGTTGACGAGGAGGTTCACAATCGCCTGGTGCATGAGACCGGGGTCGATCGAGATGGGCGGGATTTCTGGGTCGGCGTCGAGCAGCATCGCGATCTGCCGTGCTGCGCACTGGTCTGAGAGGAGTTGGGCGCAGTCTTCTAGCAGCGGCGTGAGCGCCGTCAGTTCATACTCGAGCGTGCGCTGTCGCGAGTAAGCCAGCATATTGAGGGTCAGGCCCATGATGCGGTCGACGTTGCGTTTGAGGATTGTCCAGCCGCCGCGAGCGACCTTCAGGTCTTCCTTCGTGAGGCCCATGTCGACCACGTCGGCCCCGCCGCGCAGGCCCTGGAGAATGTTCTTGATCGAATGCGAGAGCGAGGCGACGGTTTCGCCGACGGCGGCGAGCCGCTCGGCCTGCAACTTCTCGGCGTAGGCCTCGGCGTTTGCGAGCGCCAGCCCGGTGTGTCGCGCGATGGCGTTGAGCAGCGCCAACTGATCGGCGGTGAAGGTGTAGTTGGCCATCGACGAGTCGATGTAGATGGCCCCGAAGCGGCGGTCGTTGAACTCGATGGGCGAGCAGAGCGCTGAGCGGATCTTGAACTGCTGGACGCTGTCGCCCTTGGCGAAGCGCGGGTCGCTCATGGCGTTGGAACTGAGCACGCCCTCGCTGGAGCGGAGCGCGTGCTGCAGGATGGTGCGAGAGACGTGGATGCGGCCGTCTTTGCGGTCCTTTGGGGGTGTTCGGTGGCGCACGACGGCCATGCGGAACTCGGGCATGGACCCGGCCGCGGCCTGCACAGTGGCCGGCGATCCTGTGTGGGTGCCGGCCTGCGTGCTGGAGTGGGCACCCGGCTGTGCAACCGCCGGGGCGATTTCGTCTGCCAGCACGATGAAGCCGCGTTCTGGCTGGAACTCGTTGAAGACCAGTTCCATCACTGCGGCGAGCAGGGCGTCGCGGTTGGTGAGTTGCGTTGTGAGCGCGGTGAGTTGGTAGATGAGACGCAGATGGACCAGCGCGGCGGCGCGAGGCTCGGGCTCGGCCATGATCACGCTGTCGTCGTTGCTCGCAAGCGTTCGCTCGATTTCGGCGTCGATCTGATCGGGCCGCAGCACGCGCACCAGATCAAGATCGTCGTGGGAGGCGTCGGCTCGGCCGAAGACGAAGAGCGTGCTGCCGCAGCGCACCTGGTCGCCGTGGCGGAGTTTGGTGCGTTCGCGGATGGCGGCACCGTTGACGTGGGTGCCGTTCTGAGAGTTGAGGTCGCGGACGTACCACGCACCGTGATCGGGGGTGAGTTCGGCGTGGCGGCGGCTGACGGTGTTGTCGCTGATCGGGAGCGCTTCGCTGGACCGGCCGATGAGCTGGGGCTCGTCAGCGGGGAGCTGGAAGGTGCGACCCTTGTCGGGGCCTTGGATCACGGAGAGGATGAGCACGGGGAAGGATAGAAGAAGGCACGAAGAGACGGAGGCAGGCACTCGTTATTCTGGTCTCAACACAAACGTCACGTAGGATGAGTAGAAACTGACCGAGAGCTCACTGGGAAGTGGGCCGCCATGGTCCCTGTCCGCCCTCAAGACGGACTCGGTTCAATTCCTCCGCGGCCATGAGCGCGTAAAGGAGCGAGTTTCCGTCGCCGTGCGCGATGACATCATCGTACTTGAACTCCGCGTCAGGATCGGATGGGTCAAGGAGCCGAATGACCTCTTGCACTTGTCTGATACCCTCGTCGATCTGTTCCTTGGGGATCGCGGGGAGCGGTTCTTTGCCCGTGGCAGAGTTCAAGTCGTCGTGGGCAACAGAGCGGTCGCGAAGAGTCTTCAGGTTCACGCACAGTTGCTGAAAGGCAGCCGCCAGAGTTTCGGCTTGACGCATTCGCTGCGGAGACACGCAGTCCGAGTGGCGCACGACAAACGCCAGAAGCGACAGGTTCTCGCGTCTTCCGTGCATGTGGTCTTCAGCGAGCTTTCGGAGTCGCAAGATGACATCGTTAAGCAGTATCTGACTTAGCGTCAGCATCAGATGAGGCATCGTCCGCCGGTAGAGCAATGCTCGACTCGCGGCCCCTGCGGGCCCAAGCGCGGAGAGATCGAACAACTGCTTCCATACTTTCCATAGCCAACACACCTCCGTAACGCGGTGTCGTAGCCACTCGAAGGTCGGGTCGGGTTGGTTGAGAGGTGCGTGATTGCTGGGTGTAGGCACGGTGAACTCCCGAGCCAGCCAACCGGTTGGTATGGTGAACTGGCCAATAGCAGGTATCGGCAATACGGTCGTACACTGCCCCGATGGCCAAGCGTGCACCCACTTCCGACGGCGTTTCGGCGAACCTCCGCGTGCTGGTTCTCCACGGCAAGGAGCGGCGGCTGCACGATCAGTGCCTCGACGAGCTGCGCTCGGCGCTCAGGAA
>JBGSRG010000551.1:0-3598 GCA_041737685.1 Phycisphaerales bacterium
TCGATCCCGCTCCCGCCGTGCCGGCCCCAGCTGAGCCAACACCCAGTGAGCCAACGCCGATCGAGCCAACACCCAGTGAGCCAATGCCGATCGAGCCAACACCCAGCGAGCCAGCCCCGGCCGAGCCCGCCCCGGCCGAGCCTACACCCGGCTAACACGCTCGCTCCATGTCCAGCCCTTACACTCACTCGCAATGTCTCGGGGACCGGGGAACTCTCGACCGCCTCAGGAGCCACCCCCTTGATCCGCAGCATGACCGGTTTTGGTGAGGCCAGTTGCCGCGTCAGCGAACGCGGCGAAGTTCTGCCCTCCGGCGCTGCAGCACAGGGTGCCGCGAGCACGGGCTCGCACTACTTCCTCGAGATCCGCTCGCTCAACAGCAAGTACTTCAAGGCCGTGCTTCGCTTGCCCGAAGAGTTCCAGGGCCTCGAGGCCGAACTCGAGTCTGAACTGCGCCACCGCCTGCACCGCGGCTCGGTTTTCATGTCCGTCAAACACTCCGACACTTCGGCCGACGCCGCCTACACCATCAACGCCCGCGCACTCGAACGCTACGTCGAACAACTTCAGAACGTGCCGCAGGTCGCCGCGGGCAAGGTCGACCTCAACATCGCGGCGTTGCTCGCGCTGCCCGGCGTGCTGCAACCCCCCGCCGACGAAGAAGAGCGCCTGGCTCAG
The DNA here is from genome assembly GCA_041737685.1 of Phycisphaerales bacterium. Classification (GTDB taxonomy): domain Bacteria; phylum Planctomycetota; class Phycisphaerae; order Phycisphaerales; family UBA1924; genus JAHBK01. The sequence goes on from JBGSRG010000551.1 coordinate 679, forward strand.
GCCCGTGTCGCACTCGTCAATCTCGTTGAGCGTGCCTGCGGTTCGCTCATCCGCATGCGCGAGAAAGAGGGCCAGATCATCCTCAACGATCTGCTCCAGCACCGCGAAGTCATCTCGGCGCGGCTGAAACTCATCAGCGAACGAGCCCCAAAGGTCATGGCCGAGTACGAGGCCAGGCTCAAGGGCCGAATCCAGACAATGATTCAGGATTTGGGCGTCGCCGTCGAAGCCGTCGATGTTGTTCGCGAGATCGCCATCGCCGCCGAACGCGCAGATACCTCCGAAGAAATCACGCGACTGGGCGGCCACATCGAGCAGTTCCGCCAGATGCTCGACGAGGCAGACCCAAAGCCCATCGGTCGCACGCTCGACTTTCTCACACAGGAGATGCTGCGCGAGGCCAACACCATCGCCAGCAAGTGCAACGACGCCGAGATTGCTCGCTGGACCGTTGAGGTCAAAGGTGCCATCGACCGCATCAAAGAACAGGTGCAGAACGTTGAGTGACCGAGCGGCCAAGCGTGCCAGCCCCGCGATTCGGTCATACGCCCGTGCGATTGCCTCAATCCACGGCGTGACACTCTGAGAACTCGGCAATCGGCGGAAGCGAGGCATGCAGGTGAGGGGCGGCGGGGGGTGTAAGAGGCACGGGGGGGATGGGTGCGAGAACCGAGTGTGCCACACCACGACGGACGCATCACCGCCGGCGAACTGACAGCCGTCTGCGCCCACTACGACCTCGGCATCATCCGGCACGTCTCGCGACTCAAAGCCGGCTCGCGCTCAGCGCCAAAGGTCGTCCTCATCTCTGACAAGGGCGCCTTCCTGCTCAAGCGCCGCGCACCGGGCCACGCCAGCAACCCCAGAACCGTGGCACTGACGCACGAGGTGATGCTCCACCTTGAAGGCTGTGGCCTGCCCGCGCCCGAACTGGTCGGCACGCGCACCGGCAACAACTCGATGCTGCAACTCGCCTCCCCTGCTGCGCCTCAACCCGCGTCTCAATCTCCGACCGCCGAACCCGTTCCATCACTGCCAACGCAACAGCCAGGCCACCTTGGCCCGGCCAACCAGCCGAGCCAGCCAGACCGTGTCGCTCACCGCCCCTCCGCCCCCATCCGCATCTACGAGGTCTACCGCTTCATCCAAGGTCGCCCCTACGATCGCTCCGCCTCCGACGCCGACGCCGCCGGGGCTTTGCTCGCCCGAATGCACCGCTCCCTCACCGATTTCACCACCCGTTGGCCCTCACCCCGCGGCAGTTATCACAACCAGCCCAGCATCGAAGCGGCGCTTCGCACGCTTCCAGATCGAGTCCGCAACGAGGCCTCTGGCAACCATCCCAACACCCAACCCGACCCGCAGCCGCTCACGCATCTCTGCGCTCGCCTCGCCGATCGATACCAACGCGCCGCCGCCGCCGCCGAGTCAACCGGCATCGGCTCCGCCCAGTTCCAGTTCGTCCATGCCGACTGGCATCCCGGCAACGTGCTCTTTCGCGTGACCGACTCGGCCAATCTGACCGAGAGTCCGCAGCGATCAAGCATCAATGGCCGCCGCCCTCCACCAGCACCAATGGCCGATCCAGCACAACGCATCGCCGCGATCCTTGACTTTGACTCGGTTCGCATCGCACCGCTGCTCACTGACCTAGTCAACGGTGCAATGCAGTTCGCACTGGCCCGTTCCAGCCCGCCGCAGCCACCAGCCGCAAGCCCCTCCGCACCGACCAACCCAAAGTCAGGTCCAACAACGCCCTGGCGGATCGGCCTCGACCAGAACCTCCTGCACGCCTTCTACCAAGGCTATCGCCGCGAGAGCGGGCGTGGGCTTACACCCGAAGAATGTGCCGCCGTGCCCAGCCTGATGATCCAAGCGCTCATCGTCGAGGCAACCACGCCCATCGTCGCCACAGGGCGATTCGGCACGCTCGACCCAGAACCCTTGCTCGAACTGGTTGACAGAGCGACCGCTCAGATCGAATCCGCAGAAAAATCCCTTGTTTCGCTCGTCTCCAAGCCTTAGAGTGAACCATTCGGGATTCCGCTGGTACAACCCTTGAACGTGCCCCCCCCGCCCGCCGTACCTTGAGTTCGCTGCATGTTCAGCCCGTCTCACCGGCCCGGCAGCACCTCGATTCAAGCCTTTGCTCAAGCGTCGTGACCAAGTTGGAACACAGCCGCCTGAGCCGGTCTCGGAGGACGTGATGAAGTCGGCAACGCAAGCCAGCACCAACCTCAACGCCGATCACACCCTTCGCGTGGTCGCCGCGCACCCCCGTCGTCCGTGCGTTGTCATGCGCGCCTTCAGCGCCACGTTGTTGGGAGCCATCTTCGCTTCCGCCGCATCACTGCTAGTCGGTCTCGCCGTCACCGCCCCCGCGCTCGCACAGCCCGGCGCACGCGTCTTCCTCTCCAACCCAACCCCACCCCCCGTCACGGCCGAGGTGCTCGAACCGCTCATCGCGGGGCTTGATGCCGAGTTGTTCAACGAGCGAGAGCGCTCCTTCCTCGTCCTAGCCGAGATGCCCGGGCTTGACCTCAAGACCTTCGAGCGTCTGCTCGACCGGCCCGGCCTGAGCGACGAGCAACGCGCACGACTCACCGCCCTCGCCCGGGTGCGATTCGTCAGCTCTCCCCGCGCGGCGATGGGTGTGCAGTTCTACACCAGCACCACCGGCGGCGTCGGCATCGAATCGCTCAACTCCTTCGTCGCCATCGAGAACCTGCTCGCCGGCTTCCCATCGTCAGACGTGCTCGAAGCCGGCGACATCATCGTGGAAGTCGACGGCCTGCCCGTCACCGGCCCGCTGGCCCGAGACCTGGTCCGTGCCTACATCATCAGCCGCGATCCGGGCGACAAACTCCCCGTGATCGTCCGCCGCGGCGCTGAGCGCTTGCAACTCCACGTCACGCTCGGC
>JBGSRG010000038.1:0-3232 GCA_041737685.1 Phycisphaerales bacterium
GGAGCGAAGATCCTCACGCTCGAGCCCATGCCCGCGTCGCTTCTGCAGCGAGTGGGCGAGTCGGCCGATCAGATCGCCGAGGATGCGGAGCCGCGAGGCGATGATCCTGCGGTTGCAGAAGCGGGCGGCGGGCTTCAAGAATTGTTCGATGACGCCGGTGTTCGCCTGGGCCAGGCCTCAGCAATGCCCATCGCGACGACACCGACCGTGTTCAAGACCGGCCAGGCCGCCGGGTTAGAGAGTGGTGGCGGCTGGGCTCGATTCGCACCGTCCTTGCGATTGTGCGCCCCGATGCGCAACGCCGAAGAGATGCTGGAGGTGGCGGGTGAGCCGCTGGGCTTCTGGATCGAGTCGATTGGCGGCCCACTCGACGGCTCACTCGGCGCAAGGCTCTTCGATGCGGTCGATGCCGCGGTCCACCTCTTCGGCTTGCCGGAAGCGGTTGACGCGGGGTTTGTCTGGCACGATCGGCCGCGAAGCGTCTACCCAAGCCCCGGCGACACGCTGCGCGGGCTGGACGGGAGTGCCACGGGTCATTTGCGTTTCGGCAGCGGCCGTTCTGGCTGCATCGTTGCGTCCAATCGTGGCGGTGCTTGGCGTAGAGAAATCGTGCTGCTGTGCGAGCGAGGACGGCTCCGGATCAACGATCGTGGGCTTGACTGGATCGACAGCGACGGGCTGGTGACGGATCGGTCTGGCACCTTGGCAGCGCACGTTGGACAGGGCGAGAGCGTCTGGCGTGCGGCGATGGTCGATCAGATGTCCCGGGCGATGGATCCGCGCGTGCCGCCGCCACAACCGACGGACTATGCCCGAGTGCTGGCCGTCACGGGTGCCATGCTCCTCAGCGCTCGCACGGGCGAGGGCGAGGCTCCATCGACACTGCTTCGGATGGCCGGCCGGCGGTGATCGGCACCACCAGCGCCGCCCGCTCTCGCACGGCACGGCAAGGCACGGCAAGGCAAGGTGGGAGCCGATCAGACTTTACCGTAGATGTACTGCTCGAAGTACTTGATGGTCTCGCTCATCACGCGCACTTCGGCGATGTTCAGGTCGCCGATGGAGACCATGCCGCACAGGCGGCCTTCGTCGAGCACCGGCATGTGACGGATGCGATTGCGACGCATGGCGTCGCGCAGTTCTTCCAGTGGCGTGCCGGTCGTGCAGGTGATGAGCCGCGTGGTCATCACGTCGCCCACGGCTGTCTCACTGGGTGAGAGTTCGCCCGCAACCACGCGCATCAGAATATCGCGTTCGGTGATGATGCCCATCGGCGTGCGATCACTGCTCACGACAATCAGCGCACCGACCCGACGCAAGTTCATCTCTCGCGCAGCATCGAGGACGGTCTGCTCCGGGCGGATCGTGTGGACGTCCGCTCCTTTGGAACGCAACAGATCAACGACCTTGGTCATGATGGACTCCTTCCCCACGAAGGGTCGAGCGTGAAACGTGCTCTTGACGACGGTGCGGAACGTCCGCGCGTCGGTTCGGGGTCGGGCGGATCGAGAAACGGGCAGGAGTGCCGGTTTCGACCTGTTCAGTATGCCGCACGGTGCGGTGTTTGGCAAGTGGGGGGGGTCGCGATCGTCGCCAATTCAGCCAAACATCGGGCGTAGAGTGGCGGTCTTGCGCATCGCTCTGAAACGAAACTGGGTACGCGGGCTGATGCCTCGCTATCGCAACGCGGTTTAGGTCGACGACCATCGCGTGATGTGCCAGGTCTTGCCGCCGCGGCGAAGGGCGATCAGGCCACTCTGGCCGCCAGAATCGCCCGGCAGGAGGGTTGCGAGTGTTAGGCGAGCGTCCGCAGCGGCTTTGTGCCCGTTCACGCTGATGGAGTTCTGGGCCAGCAGCGTGCGGGCCTCGGTCTTGCTCTTGGCGAGGGTGGTGCTGGCCAGTACATCGACGAGGGCGAGGCCCGTGCCTTCGAGCAAGGCTCGGTCATGCTGGCTGGAGGGTGCGGCGGCGACGATGTCTTCGGGCAGCACAAAGGGGGCGTCGTGGCTTGCGGTGCCGACAGCGCCAGCGCTGCTCCCGCCTTTCGCACCGAAGAGCGAGGCTGTCGCGTGCATGGCTTTGGCCAGTTCTTCTTCGCCGTGGACGATTCGTGTGACGGCTTCGGCGAGTTGCTTCTGGGCCGCTCTCTTGGCTGGCTCGGCGGCGTGGGCGGCTTCGAGCGATTCGATCTTGTCGATCGGGAGGAAGGTGAAGATGCGGAGATAGCGGCCGACGTCGGCGTCGGCGGTGTTCAGCCAGAACTGGTAGAAGGCGAAGGGCGAGGTGCGGTTTACGGAGGTGTCGGCGTGGTCGGCCTTGCCGCTGAGCCAGATCGCGCCGGACTCGGACTTGCCAAACTTGCCGCCGTCGGCCTTGGTGACAAGCGGGGCGGTGAGGCAGAAGGCATGCTGCCGTTCGGGCTCTAGGTTCGAGCCGTCCGATGACTCGGCGGCCCGAACGCGCCGGATCAGATCGATGCCACCGACCATGTTGCCCCACTGGTCGCTGCCGCCGCACTGGATGGTGACCGGCCCCGGCAGGCCGAGCGACTGGTAATCGCGGTTGAGGACCAGAAAGTCGTAGGACTGCAAGATCATGTAACTGAATTCGGTGAAACTGATCCCTTGCTCGCGATTGTTCAGGCGGTCACGCACCGAGTCGCGTTGGATCATGGCATTCACCGAAAAGTGTTTGCCCACGTCGCGCAGCGCGTCGAGAAAGGAGAGTTGGCCCAGCCAGTCGGCGTTGTTAAGCAAGTAAGCGCGGTTGGGCAGTGCCGGCGAGAAGTCGAGGATGCGCTCGAAGATGCGACTCTGGGCACGCACGTTGGCGTCGATCTCGTCTCTTGATCGCAGTTGCCGCTCTGCGGATTTGCCGCTGGGGTCGCCGATGAGGCCCGTGCCGCCGCCGGCGATAACGACGGGTGTGTGGCCGGCGAGCTGAAAGTGCCGGAGCAAGAGGATCGGCACGAGGTTGCCGATGGTGAGCGAATCGGCGGTCGGGTCGAAGCCGCAGTAGACCACTCGCCCGTGTCCGGGAAGGGGCCCGGGTTCGGTGTGCTGGCCCTTTCCGGTTCTGACCGAGCGCAAGTGCTCGCCGAGCGACGGCTCATCGGTGGCCTGGTGCAGCAGGCCGCGGGCCTTGAGGGAAGCGAGCAGCGAGATGGACGGAGCGCAAGTCTGTTGCACGGGAAGAAATCATTGGTCGACAGATCGCCATCGACAACGGCGAG
>JBGSRG010000104.1:0-4287 GCA_041737685.1 Phycisphaerales bacterium
CTCAACCGCGAAGCGGCGAACCTGATGGACAGCAAGCCCGAGAAGACCGAGAAACTGCTGCGCGAAGCGCTCGCGGCGGACCTCTACTGCGGCCCTGCGCACAACAACCTGGGCGTGCTCTACCTTGACCAGGGCAAGTTATACGAGGCGGCGGGCGAGTTTGAGTGGGCTCGCAAACTGCTGCCCGGGCACCCCGATCCGCGCATGAACCTAGCGCTGGTCTTCGAGTCCGCTGGCCGCTTCGACGAGGCGGTTAATATGTACGCGGCCGCGCTCGAGGTTTACCCCGAGCACCTCCCCACGGCACAGGCACTCTCACGCTTGCAGGTTCGATCCGGCCGCGCCGATGATCGAACTGAGAGCCTACTAACGATCGTCGCTCTGCGTTCGAGCGATCAGACTTGGCGCGATTGGGCGAGACTGCAACTGACTAAGTCTGATTGACGTTGGCCTAGCAAGACTCTGGAACTTTGCAAGAGTCTGCCCGTTGCATCGTCAGCCGTTGGCACCGCGATTGAGTCAGGCAGTGATCACCCCGTGTCTGCACCTGCGCTCCCGCACTCGTCTTAGAGTCTGGCATGGAACTTCAGCCTCGGCCAAGAAGTTGCCGGACCTTTTGCCAGTTTACCCACGATTGCCTCTCTCACGCTGGCGAGAGGGGAGGCGGTGAGTGCGCAACGGCCTGCGCGTGCATCGGCAATGCGCGGACGTTGCCGCGGTCGGTATAGTCATCGATGCAGACCGGCGAGCGAACAAATGGCCAGCGGCACGCATCCGCGGGTGTTGTTCATGCGGCCGTCCCGCCGGGGATTGTCATCGTCGGCGGCGGGTTCGGTGGTTTGTCGGTTTGTCATGAGCTGCGGCGTGTCGATTGCCGCGTGATGCTGCTGGACCGCCGTAATCACCATCTGTTTCAGCCGCTGCTCTATCAGGTGGCCATGTCGGGGTTGTCTGGCTCTGACATTGCACAGCCGCTGCGACGGCTGGTTGAGCGGCAAGCCAACGCCGAGATTCGACTGGGCGAAGTGACGCGGATTGACCTTGTAGAGAGGCGGGTTGAACTGAGTGAGTCTGCGGTGCCGGTCGAGTTTGATGCGCTGGTGATCGCGTGTGGATCGCAGACCAACTGGTTTGGGCGCGACGACTGGGCGGAGCACGCAACGGGGTTGAAGTCTTTGGGCGATGCGTACGCGATTCGCGAGCGGCTGCTGCGCGCGTGGGAGCGGGCCGACGGTCTGGCGGCGACTGGCGGCGATGAGCGGGAGATTCGGCGACTGCTGACGTCGGTTGTGGTTGGTGGTGGTCCGACGGGTGTGGAGATGGCGGGGGCGCTTGTCGAACTGGCAAACCGATGCATCGGCGGCGAGTATCGACGGCTCAAGAGTGAGTGGTGTCGGGTGATTCTGGCCGACGGGGGCGCGCGATTGCTCGAGTCGTTCCATTCCTCGTCGTCGGCGCGTGCGCTGGCTGATCTGAAAAAGATGGGCGTAGAAGTTCGGCTGGGCGAGCGCGTGGAGGAAGTGGGTCAGGGCTGGGTGCGTATTGCGGGCAGCCAGATCGAAGCAGAAACGGTGGTGTGGGCGGCGGTGGTGCGTCCGGCAGCGTTTCTGAACGAGATGGGTGTTGAAACGGATCGTTCGGGAAGATTGAAGGTGGATGCCCACTGTCGGATCGCTGGCCATGCTGGGGTTTGGGCGATTGGCGACGCCGCCGCGGTCGTTGATGGTGACGGAATGCCGGTGCCGGGTGTTGCGCAGGGGGCGTTGCAGGCGGGCGCGTATGTTGGCCGTGCGGTGGCGAGATGGGTGAAGGCCAAAGAGCGTGCGGGCGTTGTGGTCGGGTTGAGCGGATCGGTGGTCGAGCCTGCTGGCGGCAAGCCGTTTGTGTATCGCGACAAGGGCTCGATGGCGACGATCGGGCGAAGGCGAGCGGTGGCAGAACTCAACGGCGGTGCGTGGCGATTTGGTGGGGAGTTGGCGTGGCTGATCTGGTTGGTGGTTCACCTCGCGTTCTTGGTGGGCACGCTGTCAAAGGTGACGGTGCTGATCAAGTGGGTGTGGGCGTATCTGACGTATGACCCTGCGGGATGGATTCTGACGGAGGACCGACCAATCACCTCGCGTGCGGCGGCGGATGCGAGCGAGTGAGGATGGACGGCGTGACGGGTGTGGCGGTCGTGTTCGGCCCTGTTCCGGACGACGCTACACTGCGCCCAGAGGATGGAGTCACCACGGAGATTGACGCGCATGGAACTGTACATCGACACCGCGAGTTTGTCCGAAATCAAAGAGGCCGCCGCGCTGGGCGTGCTTGATGGCGTGACTACGAACCCTTCGCTGATCGCGAAGGAGGGTGTGGACTATGACAAGCGACTGGCGGAAATCTGCGAGGTGGTGAAGGGGCCGGTGAGCGCAGAGGTTATCAGCACGGACTACGCCGGGATGATGAGAGAGGCGGCGGTGAAGCGGAAGATCGCCGAGAACATCGTCATTAAGTTGCCCATCACCGTTGACGGGCTGAAGGCGTGCAAGGCGTTGAGCGATGATGGTGTTCGCACGAATATGACGCTCTGCTTTCAGCCGCTGCAAGCGTTGATGGTGGCCAAGGCGGGTGCGTTCTTGGTCAGCCCGTTCATCGGTCGTGTCGACGATGTGGGCGAGGACGGCATGGACCTGATCAATCGGATCCGGCAGATCTACAAAAACTACCGCTTCACGACCAAACTGCTCGCGGCGAGCGTTCGGCACCCGAAGCACATGGTGGATTGTGCGCTGGCCGGGGCCGACGTGGCGACGGTGCCGATGAGCGTGATCAAGCAGATGCTGCAGCATCCATTGACGGACTCGGGCTTGAAGAAGTTTGTTGAGGACTACAAGAAGGCCTTTCCCGGCTGAGTCGGTCGAGGACGTCTTGGGCGGTTTGGCGGACGACGGGACCTATCACCGGGTTTGCCGGTTGGCTCTGGTTGCTGCTGCTCTGCGCAAGGGCGCGGACGCGGGCTTCGAGCGACGCGTCGGTCGTGTTCAAGAGATGGTTGCCAGCGACGATGAGGGCGTTGCGCTTGATCGCGTCGAGCGTCAGTCGCTTGACGGCTGAGGACGTGAGTCGCGTTGATCGGTCGTGTTCGGTCCAGCCGAGCAGTTCGAGTAGATCGAACGACGTCAGGTCAGGTTCGCAGGTACCGGGCGTTGGCGATGATGCGTGTGGTTCGGCTTGGGTGGTTTGAGCGATGGCGGTTTTGGTTGTTTCTTGGGCGTGCGGCGAAGGCGATCCATCGTTGGAAGTTCGCCGCGTGAGGTATCGGCCGTTCACGCGCTGGCTCGACGCGGGTGCCCTGACAGGTTCGCGATGGTTGTGCGGACAGACCTCTTGGCAGACGTCGCAGCCGAGCAGCCACGAACCGATGCCCTCGTGAAACTGCGGGTCGATACGGCCCTCGTTCTCGATCGTCAGATAAGAAACGCAGCGTGATGCGTTCACGCTGTAGGGTGTGATGGCCTGCGTTGGGCACGCGTCGATGCAGCGCGTGCATGATCCGCAGTGATCGGCGACGGTGGTGTGGGCGCGGTGGCTTGCGCCGTTGCCCTCGGCCAGTGCCAGTGTGGTAGCGATGCCGCCGAGGGTTGTGTAACTGCCAAGTTCTGGATGGATCAAGAGCGTGTGCTTGCCGATCCAGCCGAGGCCTGCGCGTGCGGCGTGCTCGCGCTCCATGACGGGGAGCGCATCGACGAAGACGCGGAATTGCTCGGTCGGATGTTGAGCACGTAGGCCGTCAGCGAGACGGTGCAGGCGTGTGGACATGGCTTTGTGATAATCGCCGCCGTGGGCGTAGCGAGCGATGCGTGCACGGGACGGGTTGGCGAAGGCGGTTGGTGGTGCCTCATGCTGCGGTTGATTCTGTGGTTGGTAATGTGCGTGATGCTTTGCTGGCTGGGTGGTTGGCGGCGTTGGTCGCGGCGTATTCGCCGGTGCGTGCTGATCTGCAACGAGGATGAGGCTCCGCGTGTTGGGCAGAAAGCGGTCGATGTTGAGCCGCACTTCGGCGGTTGTGCTGAGCCAGTCCATGTCAGCGTGGCGGCTTTGATCGAGCCAGGCCCGAAAGTCGGCGGCGTGCGAGGAGGGTGCAGCGCTGCAGACTCCCGCCGCGGCGAAGCCGAGCGCGTGGCAGGCCTCGACGATGCGGCGTGTGTGGGCCCGGTCGAGGTTGTTGGTTGGAGCGGGGCCGGGGGTGGTTTGATGAGAACTGGTCACGTTCTGAGAAGTGTAGAGGGAGCCGCTCGCAATGCG
>JBGSRG010000148.1:0-1726 GCA_041737685.1 Phycisphaerales bacterium
AGCGCGATCCGGCGCTTCCACCACCGCCGAACCGCTCCCGGCACCGCCCCCCGCGCCACGAGCGGTCGATCCCAATCTGTCGTACTCGTACAACGCCATACTTAACACTTGTATCTTGCTGCTTGTTTCCACAACTGCGAAGTGCAGATTGCGCCCGCAGTCCCCGTTCACTGCCCATTCACTGCCCGTTCATGGCCCGGAAATGGCCCGGACACTCACAAATCTTCGGCGTCCTGCGTTGCTCGAAGCACCTCGTCCAGAGTCGTATCGCCCGCCGCGGCCTTGATCACGCCGTCCATCCGCATTGAAACGTGCGACGGACCCACCGCCGCCAGCAACTCCCGCGAACTTGTCCGACCTTCAGTAATCGCACTGCGAACCGGGCCCGTGACGTTCACAATCTCAAAGTAGCCGATCCTGCTCCTCAACCCCGTGCCCGAACACTTCTCGCACCCCTCACCCACCCACTCTTGCCCATCGGCAAACAGTTCCTTCTCTTTCACGCTCAGTCGATGCTTCAGCGTCTCGTTCAGATGCCGGCGCACCCGGCAGTGCGGGCACACGCGCCGGCCTAGCCGCTGCGCGATGATCCCCTCAAGCACACTCGCCACCAGAAACGGCTCGATGTCCATGTCCAACAGCCGACCCACCGCACTCACCGCATCGTTGGTGTGCAGCGTCGAAAAAATCAGGTGCCCCGTCAGCGCAGCGCGAATCGAGATATCCGCCGTCTCACCGTCGCGAATCTCGCCAACCATGATCACGTCCGGATCCTGCCGCAGAATACTCCGCAGCCCACCCGCAAACGTCAGCCCACGATCCGGATTCACCGGAATCTGATTCACCCCGGCCAGTTCATACTCAACCGGATCCTCGATCGTGATGATTTTCAGCGAAGGGTCGTACAACTTGGTCAGCGCCGCGTACAGCGTCGTCGTCTTGCCGCTGCCCGTCGGCCCCGTCACAAGCACCATGCCGTGCGGCAGTTCGATAAACCGTTCGATGCTCACCTGATCGGCCTTGCGCAGGCCCACCGACTCAAGGCTCAGGTTCATCGCTTCCTTATCAAGGATGCGCATCACCACGCTCTCTCCATAGATCGTCGGCACCGTGCTCACACGGATATCAACCTTGCGTCCCTCAAACCGCAGCGTGATGTGCCCGTCCTGCGGCACGTATCGCTCGGCGATGTTCATCCCCGCCATGATCTTGATACGGCTGGTGATCGCCGCCTGCAAGTGCTTGGGCGGGCTGGTCTGCGGCCGCAGCGAGCCGTCGATCCGATACTTCACGCTCAGCAAACGCTCGAACGGTTCAACGTGAATATCGCTCGACCGCTCGCGCACCGCTTCCAAGATAATCAGATTGACGAGATTGATCAGCGTCGGCTGCTCGGCCATCCGCTGCACGTCGTCGGCGTCCACCGCTTCAAGATTCGACAGCTGGTCCTGGGCCGAATCTTCGCCCCCGCCCAGCCGGGCGCCCATCTGCGCTGCCGTCGCACCAAACGCACTCCGCAGCATCTGATCGAACACGATCGGAAGAACCGCCACCCGCTCCACCGCCATGCCCGTCAACACCGCAATCTCGTCCGCAGCGCCAAGATCCGACGAGTCAACCATGCCCACACGCAACTCGCCGCCGATCGCCGACGCGCCCGCGATCGCAAACGGCACAGCGCGCAACCGCACCGCCGTCTCAGCGCTGATCAAGTTCGCGGCACGCT
>JBGSRG010000244.1:0-4344 GCA_041737685.1 Phycisphaerales bacterium
GCGGCGATGCCGATGGCCTTGGAGGTGGTGCCGATGCAGGCGGGGAGGCAGATGCAGGCGGGAGCGAGGAGGGCCAGGGCCAGAAGGCGGGCTGGTTTGTGCCGCGAGAGTGGGCGTGGGCGTGGGCGTGTGGTCATGGGCGGCTGCTCCGGACGGAAGAGGTCGCGGCTGGTCTGGGCTGAGGTAGTCGCGGCTGCGCTGGGCTGAGGTAGTCGCGGCGATGGGCGTTTGATGTGGGCGGTCATGGTCGAGAGGATACCTCGTTCGCTGCGGCGGCTTGGAGGAGATTCCAGAGGTCTTGGATGTGGCGGAGTTCGACGCTGGGCGAACCGATGCTGACGCGGATGATGTAGGCGCCGTCGAGCGGGTCGAGCATGGGCGGGGGCAAGAGGGTGTGGATGAGCAAGGCACGGCCGGTGGCGTTGACTTGTTCGAGGACTCGTCGGGTGCGGTTGTCGGTCTGTTCACGCGTGTGGGAGGGCAGTGGCTTGAGTCGCATGCAGACGAGGGCGAAGTCGCGGCGAGCGGCCAACTGGAAGTGTTCGCTGGCGGAGATCCATGATTCGAGCTGTTGCGCGAGAGCAACGTGGTGGCGGATGTGGGCGCGCAGGCCCTCAACGCCGTAGTGCCGCATGACGAACCAGAGTTTGAGCGAGCGGAAGCGTCGGCCGAGCGGGACGTGCCAGTCGCGATAATCGACCACGCCGCCGGTGCTTGAGGCGGTGTTGTGCAGGTATGAGGGCTGGATGGCCATGGACTGGGTGAGGGAGCGGCGGTCGCTGGTGTAGAAGCAGTCGCAGTCGAAGTTGGTGAGGAGCCACTTGTGCGGGTTGAAGCAGAAACTGTCAGCGCGTTCGAGGCCGAGGGCGAGCGCTGCGAACTCTGGGCAGATCATGGCGCAGCCGGCGTAAGCGGCATCGACGTGGAGCCAGGGACGGGCGGGGGAGGGGTGTGATGCGTGGGCCGCGTGGGCGGAGTACGCCGCGTCGATGGCGGCGCTGATGTCGGGCACGCTGTCGACGGCGGCGGTGGCGGTAGTGCCGATGGTAGCGCAGATGAAGGCGGGGAGGAGGCCGTTTGCGAGGTCGTGTTGGAGCGCGGCTTGAAGCAGATCAGCGCGCATGGAGCCGGATCGATCAACGGGGATGAGTCGCACGCGGCGGTGGTCGTGGGCGTTGCTGGCCAGGCCCGCGATCATCGCGGCCTTCATGACCGAAGAGTGAGATTGCTCGGAGGTGTAGGCGGTGATGCGGGTGCGGTCGGTAAGATCGGCCAGATTGTCGGGGTTGGCGGTGTTGGCGGGGTTGGGTGTGCGAAGGTTGAGGACGCGGAAGCGACCGGCGACGAGGGCGGCGAGTGTGGCTTCGCTGGCGGTGCCGTGGATTGCGCCGCCGCCGTTGCCGTTGCCGCCATTACTTTGACCACTTTCAGGACCGGCAACGGCGCGGGGGGTCGGCGTGGTGGGAATGGTTGTTGCGGCGGTACTCGATGCTTCGACACCCGGCGACGCTTCGACATCCGGCGTTGAATTTGGCGCAAACATGAATGACGGAGGCAGGCCGAGCGCGCTGGCCATCCAGTCGAGCACGCGCATCTCGATCTCGGTGCATGAGGGGGACGTGGCCCAGAGCATGCCGATGACGCCGAGGCCAGAGCTGAGCAGATCGCCCAGCACGCCGGGGTAGGACGTGTTGGCGGGGAAGTAGCCAAAGAAGGAGGGGTGTTGCCAGTGGGTCAGCCCGGCGAGGACCGGGCCGTCGGCGGAGAGGGCATCGGCGAGGATGGAGTCCCAAGGCTGACCCGTGTTGGGCGGCTGTGCCGGCAGACGGTTGAAGATTTCGGCGGGCCGGACGCTTGGACGGATGGGGTGTGATTCAACGGTTTGGAGGTAGTCGGCGATGAAATCGATGATCTGACGGCCGCGAAGGCGGAATTCGTCGGCGGACATGTGTGGGACTGGAACGGGGTTGGGGCTGGCGGGCAGAGGCGGTTTGATAGGTGGGTGTTCGCTGGGAGTTTGCACAGACGACGCTAGGACGTATGCTGCATGTGGGGAATGCGCGAAGGCCGGGGTGCCGATGCGTGTTCTTGCTCGCCGACGACTCAAGCCCGAACCGAACACACCTCGTGGGGCAAGCGGAGGCCGGACATGTCGAAGACTGCGCTGATTGTGATCGCCGAAGGCTCGGAAGAGATCGAGACGATCACTCCCGCCGATGTGCTCAGCCGGGCGGGCGTGAACGTGACCGTCGCCGCCATTGGCTCGATGGAGCTGCGTGGCGGGCACGGCGTGCCGATTCGCGGCGAGATGCTCGCGGAGGACTGCGAGAACATCTTGTTCGACGCGCTCATCATCCCCGGTGGAGGTCGCGGTGCGGAGGCGCTGAGCAAGAGCCAGTGGCTGACCGATGCGATTGTGCGACACCACGAGGCGGGCAAGATCGTTGCGGCGATCTGCGCTGCGCCGGCGGTGGTGCTGGCACCGACGGGGATTCTCAATGGCAAGCACGCGACGTGCTTTCCGGGCTTGGAGCGGCGGTTTGGGCCTGAGGTGAAGGCGTGCGACACCACGGTGGTGGTGGACGGCAACGTGGTGACCAGCCGCGGGCCGGGCACGGCGATGGAGTTCTCACTCCGTCTCACCGAACTGCTGTGCGGGGCGCAGAAGGCGATCGAGGTTGGACACCGGATGCTTGTGCCCAATATGTGAGCGCGGCGGGTGAGCACTCGGGCCACTACGATCGCGGCGTGAGCAAAGAATCCGCTACATCAACGTCGCGATCAGCGCCTGCAACTTCGGCTTCGCCGAGGGTGGTGACGCGGTTTGCACCCTCGCCCACGGGCCACTTGCACATCGGCGGTGTTCGGACGGCGCTCTTCAGCTGGGCGTATGCGCGGAGGCACGGCGGCTCTTTCATGCTGCGCGTGGAGGACACGGATCAGGCGCGCTCGAGCGAGTCGTCGATGCGCGGGATTCTGGAGGACCTGGCGTGGTGCGGTGTTGATTGGGACGAGGGGCCGGGGTTTGTGGATCCGATCGGTCGGCCGATCGGCGGCGACCCTCGGAACGTGGGGTCGTTCTTTCAGTCGCAGCGGCTGGAGATCTATGACCGCGTGATCGCGGAGATGCTCGAGAGCGGGCTGGCGTATCCGTCGTTTGACACGCCAGAGCAGTTGGCCGCGTTGCGAAAGGAGGCCGACGGCAAGAAGGAGGCCTTTCGGTACAAGCGGGGCGCGGGCGAAGACCCGAAAGGGGCGATGGATCGGATGCGCAGCGGCGAGCCGTGCGTGGTGCGGTTTGCGAACCCCGATCGGGTGGTGAACGTGACTGACGAGGTGCTGGGCGAGGTTCGGTTTGGTCCGGAGCACACCGACGACTTTGTGCTGCGCAAGGCCGACGGCTTTCCGACGTATCACTTCGCGGTGGTGGTGGACGACCAGACGATGGGTGTGACGCACGTGCTGCGCGGGCAGGAGCACCTGAACAACACGCCGCGGCACGTGGCGTTGCAGATTGCGCTCGGATATCGCACGCCGGTGTATGCGCACCTGCCGCTGATCTTCAACATGGACGGCTCGAAGATGAGCAAGCGCGACAAGGACAAGGCGGTGCGCGAGGCGTGCAAAGGGGCCGCGCTGAGCGCTGAGGCGGTGTCGGCGATGCTGGAAGAAGCGGGGACGGCGACCACGGTGGCGGATGTGCGGCGCTGGCAGGACGACAAGACGCGGCAGTTGGGTTCTGACCAACTTCGGGGCCTGGCGCAGCGATTGCAGATCGTGCTGCCGGAGATCGACGTGGAGGACTTTCGGCGTGCGGGGTATCTGCCCGAGGTGATCTGCAACTATCTGGCGCTGCTTGGTTGGAACCCCGGGCAGAAGAACGCCGACGGAACGGACGTGGAGAAGTTTGATCGGGCGTTTGTGAGCGCGAACTTTTCGCTCGACCGCATCGGCAAGACAAGCTCGAAGTTTGATCGTGTGAAACTGGGCAGTTTCAACCAGACGGCGATCGCGGCGATGAGCGATGCGGAGTTTGCTGAGCGGTTTCGAGATTGGTGCGACGTGTTCGATCAGATGATGTTGCAGAGGTTTGATCACGATCGGATGACGCTGCTGTGTGCCGCAGCGCGGCCGCGGGTGAAGACGTTGAGCGAGGTGGCATCGAAGGCCGGGCCGGTGGGCTTTGCGCTCGTGAGCGATGATGAAGTGGTGTATGACCCCGCGGCGGTGGAGAAGGCGCTGCGCAAGCCGGTGGAGATGGAGGCGGGCCGCCCGCCGACGACGGGCGCGGAGTTGGTGCGGGCCTTTGGCGTGGAACTGGCGAGCGTGGAGCCGTTCTCGGCG
>JBGSRG010000253.1:0-2606 GCA_041737685.1 Phycisphaerales bacterium
GCGTGGAGCGCGCCGCGCGGCGCGGCATGATCCGCGAACTGGTCAAACAAGCCGTGCTCGCCGAGGGTTGGAAGGACTATTCGCGCTTGAAGTGGATGGGCGATAAGACCACCACGTTCTATTGCACACAGGTCGATGAACTCTTCGAGTTGTTCCCCGATGCGCGGTTTGTCTACATGCTCCGCGACGGTCGAGACGTTGCCGTCTCGGACATGTTTCTTAAGTTCCGCGACAACACGCCGCTGCGCGACTTTGACCTGCCGCTGGACGTGGCTTCCGAGATTGCCCGCGCGCGGCAGTACCACTTTGTTCAGGGCGCATCGGGCGCTGAGCCTGTCCCGCTCTTTGGCCGAAAGAGTCTTGAGCACTTTGCAAGCAACTGGGTGCGGTGCGTCGCGGGTGGGCTGCGAGCCAAGGGCTTGTACGCCGACCGCTTCTTCGAGGTGCGCTACGAGACCATGGTGGCCCAGCCTAAACAGACCGTGACCGACCTCTACTCGTGGCTCGGCGTCGAGGTGGACGAAACATTCATCGACACCGTGCTGGAGCGAAACAAGTTCGAGAACATGGCCAACGGCCGCAAACGCGGCGAGGCCGACCCCAAAGCCGAGTGGCGCAAGGGCATCAGCGGCGACTGGCGCAACTACTTCACCCAAGACGACAAAGACCAGTTCAAGCGCCTCGCGGGCGAACTGCTCATTGAACTCGGCTACGAACACGGCCTGAACTGGTGAGCAAGCCTGCGCCCTTGCGCAAGCCGCGCAGCAATCCCCCCCGGCAATCCCCATGATCGACCCGCAACGACCGAACTTTGCCAGCGTGCCGTTCGGGCCGGATCGGCCCGGCCCGTGGCACGCGCGCCCAGTCGAGGCGGGTTCGTTCGAGCAGCGCGGCGATCACGGCACGCGTGCATCATCCGACGATCGAAGCGGCGGGCGACCGGTGGTCACGGTTATCACGCCCTATTTCAATGCCGGTCCGGAGTTTGCGCACACCGCCCGCTGCGTGCTGGGCCAGAGCCTGCAGCGCATCGAGTGGATCATCATCAACGACGCTTCCAGCGACGCCGCTTCGCTCTTGGCCCTTCAGCCCTATCGCGCCTGGAACGCCGACCGAAACCAGGCCTGGCCGCAGGTCCGTGTCGTCGACCACCGCGTCAACCACGGACTGGCCGCCACCCGCAACACCGGCTATCTGCACGCAAGGGCCGACCTGGTCTTTCAACTCGACGCCGACGATCTGATCGAGCCAACAACGCTCGAAAAGTGTGCGTGGTATCTGCACACCCACCCGCAAGCCGCTTTCGTGAAGGGCAAAACCGTCGGCTTCGGCGGTGACCGCTATCTCTGGGACAAGGGCTTCCACGACGGCCCGGCGATGCTCAACGAAAACCTTGCCACCGCCACTGCCATGATCCGCCGCTCGGTCCACAGCGTCATGGGCGGGTTCGATGAAACCATGCGCGGCGGCATGGAAGACTGGGACTTCTGGCTGCGCTGTGCCTCGCGCGGCTTCTGGGGCGCCACCATCAATGAGTACCTTGACTGGTACCGCCGCCGCCCGATGCAGGACCGCGAATGGGCCGATCTCTCCTGCGATCGCCGCCAAGCGCGATTCCGCCAGCGCTTGCGCGAGCGCTACCCGCAACTCACGCCAGAGAACTTCCCCAACGCCGATCCGGCCTGGCACATGCCGATGGAAGCCGTGCGCGAGCGTCCACCCTTTGAGAACCCGCTCGATCGCGGTATCGGCGCGCCCGGCACCTACGGTCGCCGTCGCTTGCTGCTCATCGTTCCGTGGATGCGCATGGGCGGTGCAGACCGCTTCAATCTCGACCTGCTCCGCTCGCTCACGTCGATCCATCCTGACGAGCGAGCACGAATGCCCGAGGCGATTCGCGCCTGGGCCGGCGGCGATAGCGAAGCAGGCTGGGACGTCACCGTCGCCACCACTGTCTGGGCACCGTCGAACGGCTCGCAGCCGGTCGATATCGGCAACGAATGGCGGCCCGAGTTTTCACGATTCACCAGCGACGTCTTTCTCACACACAACTACGTGCGTCGGCCCGATACCGCCGCGTTTTTGACCTACCTGATCCGCTCGCGCAAACCCGACGTCGTGCTCATCACCAACAGCAGGCTCGGCTATGGCCTGCTTCCCACGCTCCGTGCCCGCTGCCCCGAACCGCTCTACGTGGACTTCAACCACATGGAAGAGCCGCACTGGCGCAACGGCGGACACCCACGCACCGGCGCTGCGATGCAAGAGCAACTCGACCTCTCGATCACCGTGTCAGATCACCTCAAACGCTGGATGATCGACCGCGGCGCGCACCCGCTCCGCACGCGCACCTGCTACATCAATGCCGATACCAACCGTTGGCGGCCCGACGCCAAGGGGCGCGCCGATGTTGATGGCGAACTGGGGCTTGATCCCGGCGCGGGTGTGCCGGTCATCCTCTACGCCGCACGGCTGTGTGCTCAGAAGCAGCCGCTGGTCTTTGTTGAATCCATCCGCCTGCTCCGAGATCTGGTCGATCCGCAGTGGCGCACTCGAATGGAGGGCTTCGTGCGCCAGCACGGCGAGTTCGCCGACCGTGTGGCCCG
>JBGSRG010000255.1:0-6157 GCA_041737685.1 Phycisphaerales bacterium
GGTGGGAGCGGCGGGGGTTCGGCCGGTTTGCCAATCGCGCGGGCACGAACCGCTCGCGTGCGTGCAGGCTTGCTGAGCGCGGCGTACTCCGCGTTGCTGGTTCAGAATCATCCGCTCGCACGCTTGCGGGTGCGTACGAAAGTTTGCTCGAATCGGAGGTGCTCATGCTGGCCAATACCATCAAAGCCAATACCAACCCGGCCAGTGCCCACTCAGATTGCTCCCGACGCGCGGCAAAGCCGCGAGAGCGAGGCACTGCGCTCCTCATGGTCATCGGCGTGCTGGCGCTCCTGGCGATCATCGCGATCGCGTACGCGACGCTCGGACGCGCTGACCGCTTTACCAGCGCCGTGTCGATGAGCGCTCAGCGCTCGGACGATCAGTCGGCGTTCTTCGCCGATTATCTGGCGCAGATCATCGCCGACGACACGTTCTCGGTGTCACCGTTGCGAAACGACGTCTCGCCGCCCGCGGACCCGAACGACATTCTCTATCAACGCGAGGCGTTCGATTATCCATCGACCGATCGGCAGATGGTGTCGTACCTCACTCCCCGTGGCGTTCTTCCAGACGATCTACCTGTGACCAGGCAGCCTTACCGCTTCAATCCGGTGGGCACCGTGGTCGGCCCCTGGGCTACTGGCGTAGACCGACGCGTGGCATCGGATCCGTGGCTCGCGGCGACCAAGCCGACCATTCTGGCTCGGCAGAATGATGCACTCGACCTGCGCGGGCAGATCGCTGAATACGCGATGAAGGCCAACAGTTGGGCGCACATCAGCAACACCTCCCCCGACGGAAGGTACGTGAACCTCGCCAATCTTCGACTTGGTCGAGGACTGTATCCCGACACTAGTCCTGCATATCTCCTTGCGGGGCTTGCCATTCGTGCGGCTGGCAATCCGCAGAACTTCTCCACGTCGGCGTGGGAGGGATGGGGGGCTGAACGTTGGCGACCCAGTGATTGGTCGACCAACCAGGTGGGTGCATTCCGACCAATGGTCGACGACCTTCAGCCGAGCAATGCTCAGCACATCAACAACCAGTGGGCCGATACTGATGGTGACGGCTACGCCGACGCTCGCTGGCAGGAAGCAGTGGATTGGTTTGACCCGGCCAATCGGATTGACCTGCTCGGCCGGAACGGCCGGTACCGCTATTTCTACGCCGCTCGAATCATTGATCTGAGCGGGCTGGTGAATGTCAACACCGCGACCGACTTCGCCTACGCGCCGGGTTACATTCCGCCAGCGCTCTCGGGCGGTGCGCCCTCGGTGCTGCGCTACTACCCCGCTGGGCTTTCGCCGTCGGAGATCGACCTTCGGCGGTTGCTGCTGATGGGCGACGCGTTCTTTGAGTTCGGCTCGGCCTACAACGGCATTCCGCAGCCCACACCCGCCACACTCGCTGCGAACTACTCGCTCTATCGGCAGCGCGAAGCGACCGATATTGGCAGCGCCGGTTACGCAGCGCTCCGCTTGGCGATCGTGAACGGTGTGCCCCTGGAGAGCAACGACGCCGTAGGCGGCTCGGGCGATTATGCACCGGCGATGGAGCGGAACCCGGGGCGGACCATGCCAACCGCCTTGAACCCCAACCCGATGGAGTTGTCCGCCCGCAGGTCGTTCTACAGCAGTTTCGGTGTTGATCCCGGCGCACCCGTGGTCTTCGGCGACGTCACACAACTCGCCGCGCGGTCGCCCTTCGGGCTTGAATCAGAACTGGATCTGCGCGCCTTCAACGGCGTGAACGACCAGTCGGCGTTCTCCGCGCTCGAAGCGACGCTGAGCGGGCGCGCTGCCGAGACGGGCACGCTGGCTCGGATGGACCCGCTTCGATCAAACCGGCCGCGGTCCGACGAGATGCGCGAGCGCTTGCAGAGCTCGGGCACGATCGGCGCGAGCGATGAAGCACGCCTGCTTGACCTTGTGGATGTTCGCTCGAATCTGACGACGATCAACGGTGCCAGGCCCCTGAAGGCGGGCCCGCTGAGCGCTTCGCAGACTGACTTGCTGAGCGCGGGCGAAGTGGCCGCGGACTTGCAGTCGATCAAGAGCGTGCTCCGACGCGTTGACGGGACCAATGTCGTCACGATCACGTCGCTTCAGCCTGCGTACACCAACGCCGCCGCGGCGTTGTTCAGCGGTGCCATCAGCGCGCTTGCGCCATACCACGATCCCAACCGGTTCGCTCAGGCATGGAACCCCACGGACACCCAGCAGCGCACCCTTGCATACGGGCATCGCGGGGCCGAGTTGGCAATGCGACTCGCCGCACACTGGCTGGCTAACACGATCGATTCGATGGACGTCGATTCGGTCACATCGCCTTCACTCGTGACCGCAGACGCGACTGCTCCGATTGCCATCCGTGTGGACCTGGTTGACAATCTCACGTTCACTACCACCGACACGCCCTTTGAGGCGCGGGATATCGAACTCAAACTCACCTCGGGCTACGACGGCACCGATCCGAACGTACGTTCGCCGTCGTTCATGGTCTACGGCATCGAGCCTCAGCCCTTCTTGGTCGAGGCTTCGTACTACGTCATGTTCACCGATGCGCGAGACGCCGCAGAAGGCTCAACCCCCGATGAGGGCGACCCGCGCGGCGGTTCGGGCATTCCGGGCGACGTGCCGGTGCTGGAGCCGATCCAGATTCGTCGCAAACGCGAGTACAACAACGGCGACTATCTGGGCGAGATCCTCGCGTTCCAGGTGAACAACCCGTTCGAGTATGACGTGAAACTGACGGGGCCGCTGGGCCAGCCGCTGTTCTACTTTGAACACGCGCGCCGGTACTACGGCCTGACCGAACTGGACGCGGCGGGCAGCGAGGTAATCCCGCAATCGCTTGAACTCAAGGCGGGGCAGACGCGGGTGTTCTATACCCTCTCGCCGCGAACACTGGAGCAGATGGCCGCGCGGTTTGAGAATGCGTTGCAGGCCGCGGTCACGTCGGACGAGGTCAAGCAGATGATGACCGCGCAGTTCGGCGACGACGCGATCCTGATGCCCATGCTTGATCCGGGACCGCTGGGCAACGGCACGGTCATCTTCACCGATCCAAGCGAGCAAGGCTCGCTGGCCGGCGTGAACATGGAGATGATGGACCTGATGGGCGAAGCCTCAGCGGGCGGCGGCGTGGCGCTGAACGGTCAGCGAGAGGTCGTGAACTTGTGGCGCGTGAAGCGTTCGACGACCAACGCGTCCTCGCGCGCTGGCGACATCCTGACAGATCGTCTGCACGACCCCAACGGTACCAATTGGTGGTTTGGCCTGGTAGACGGTCTGAGCCTGGCATCAGACGACGTGGACGGCACAAACTCGATCGAAGAGCGAACTTCCTTTGATTCCTCATCGACCAACGACAACTCTGGGTTCTCTGTTACGCTCTGGCGCTCGGTTCGCAGGCCGACGGATCGGACGGACGTCTCGGTGGTCAAGAAGGGTTCACTGCCGCCGTGGTGTATCGAGGCCAAGCGCGACAGCGAGTACACGCTGACACTGAATCAGGCCGACGAGAGCGACGGCGGCGATCCTTCAGATCCGGTTGGCGACCGCGACGACTTTGTGGACGAGGACGGGGGAAGGTTCACGACTTTGCGGGACATGATCGCCTCACTCAAGGGCGGTTCGAGCAAGTTCAATGACGAGATGGACAAGGACGCCGAGGACAAGCGGAACAACCCCATCTCGCTCAGTCAGTCGATCGACCCTGTCGATGGGCAGCGTCGGCCGTACGACCGCGTAAGCCTGCAGATGCACTTCATCGGCGACGACCTAGTGACATTCAACGGCTTGTCCGCACGCATCGGTCGCAACCCGATGCTCTTCTCGCGCCCGGCAGACACGCTGATGATCCCGGCGATCGGGGCGAGCTTTGACCTGGGCGCTTTCAGCTCGGCGGGGGGTGATGCACGCGGTGAAGAGTTGGGCTGGACCACGCTGAGCGAAGCGGCAGCGCTCGCGAGCGACTACTTCTCGCCTTCAACCGGCGTCTACGACTCGACGACGGCGATGCAGTTGTACTTCAGGCTGGGGCACGAAGACGCGGGCGCAAACGAACGCCCGATTCTGCGCCGGGGCGCGTTGGTCATCGATGACTTCACGCCCTATCTGAACCTTGACGGCGCGCCGGGGTACAACGGTCAGTCGGACCAGATCGTGGGTGCGGGAATCCCGGCGGCGCTGTGCATGGTCGATCAGTTCCGCACCGCCGACTACCTGCGTGGTGTCGCCTATGGCGGCCTGAACCAATCGATCGCGGGCAAACTGAACGCCAACACCGCACCCGTGCAGACGTTGCGATTGGTGCCGATGCTGGCACCCGATCCCAACCCGACGGAAACGGGCCAGCCGTGGGTTCGGTTGGATTCAGGCAGCGACCTGAACAACGGCATGAGTGCGCTCTACGACCCGAACACCAACGCCGATACGTGGGATGTCGCCGCCGCGATCCGTGCCTATCGCGACAAGACCGACGACCTCTCTCGGCCGGAGCGGTTCAATGGCAATCGCCGCCGGCTCGAGTTTGCGGAGCAGGACATGGACTTGGACGATCCAACGATGTGGTCAGCGAGGTCTGATCGCACGCAGATCCAGGGACTCAGCGAGACACCGGGTCTGCGGTCCCTCGGCGAGTTGGGCGTGGTCCGCGTGCGGTCCGACCGTGCGGGCGGCGCGGGCGACCCGCAGAACAGCATCGATCGGATGGGTCTTGACGATCTGGCGCTGGATCACCCGGGCTTGTCGGTGTCGAGTTGGCCCAAGGCGCTGGCCATGCCGAGCACGGACTCCGGCAGGAATGAAACCTCGCGCGATCCGGACGAGGTGGTCGACGGTGTGGATGAATCGCTGGCGATTCTCAACGCGGCGATGCCCAGCCTCTCGGTTCGTTCAGACGTGTTCTGTGTCTGGTTCGTGCTAAACGGCTATCTGCCCGGCGACGTGGTCGACCTCGACGACAGCGAGCCGATGATCCCAACGATTCGACGCCGGTACATGATGATCGTGGACCGCTCGAACGTGACGACTGTGGACGAGCGGCCGCGGGTGCTGCTGTTCAAGGAACTGCCGATCGATTGATGAGCGGCGGAGCTGATGTTGTCTGGGCTTGCTTGGCAGAACGGTGCTGGCCGGTGCTGGCCGGCGCTGGCCTGCGCTGGGCTGGTCGGGGCTTGGCTTTGGTCTGGGCCACTGCCGACTTCGCCTTTCCATCCCGTGCGACCTTCGGCGGGCGCGTACACTCTGAGCCGATTTTGATGGATGCTGGTCCGGTGGCTCGCGGGACCGAGACGGCCAGCAAGGAATTTGCAGGGTGTAGCTCAGTTTGGTAGAGCGTGTGGTTTGGGTCCACAAGGCCGCAGGTTCGAATCCTGTCACCCTGATTTGCGGTAGACGCGCAGCGCGCTTTCGGAGCACGTTATGGCACGATCCAATGCTCTCGCATCGCGGCTAGGCCATGGGTGTTGCGTGCTTCTTCTGGTCGGCTCGCTTGCGGGCTGCGACGCACGCGCTTCGATTCAACCCAACAAGTCTGCCCCTGTCGACGCGGTCGTCATCGGTGCTGCTCCCTCCGCGCCAGCCCCTACCTTCGCAGCCACCACCTCCGCAGTCCCTACCTCCGCAGCCCCAGCCTCCGCGCCTCACACCGTCGCCACTTTGCCATCAGGAGACCCCGCCATGAGGCTCGGTAACTTCTCCGTCAGTCTTACTGTCAAAGACATCGCCGCGTCGCGTGCGTTCTACGAGAAACTCGGTTTCAAAATGGTCGCCGGCGACCAATCCCAGAACTGGATCGTGCTGCAGAACGAGCACACCAAGATCGGCCTCTTCCAGGGCATGTTCGAGCGGAACATGCTGACCTTCAACCCCGGCTGGGGAGGCGAGAGCGGCAAAGAAACGCTCACAGACTTTGAGGACGTTCGTGATATCCACAAAGCCCTCATAGCCCGCGGCATCACGCCCGACGCCGCCACGCCGCCGCTTGATGATTCAACCACTGGCCCGGCGTACCTCATGCTGACCGACCCCGACGGCAACCCGATCCTGATCGATCAGCACGTCCCCAGTCCGAAGAAGTGAATGGGAGCATTGGGGAGTAGAACACGCGCGACCAAGGACGGCACCCGCGTCCCTCGCCCCCTTGCCCCGGC
>JBGSRG010000256.1:0-2331 GCA_041737685.1 Phycisphaerales bacterium
GCGATCACGCTGGTGGCGAGAACGCTGGGCCAACTTGAGCCGCGCGAGGCCGCGCTGCCAACGTGGCGTGCTGATGCGCGTTTGGTGAGCGCTCCTGCTGGTGGGGTGGCGCTGCGTGCGATGAGACCGCGTGCCTCTACACCAACTGTGGATGTGGCGATTGGCTTTCGAGGGTGTGATCTGGGCGAGGTTCGGCTGCACAGGTTGCTGAGGGCTACGGCGTGGTTGATCACCGACGAAGCACAGCGTCGATTGTCGGAGGTGTTCGGATCTGATCAGGGAGGGATCGGGCGGATTGAGTTCGGCGCTTCGCCGGGGATTGCGTATGTGGGCAGTGGCTTTGTTGGGGCGTGGCTGCCGGGGAAGGTGGGCGCTGAGCCGGGCGCGAACGGGGCCGACGAAGCGAGCGCTCTGCAACGCGCGGTTGGGACCATCTGGAGCGTGGTCGATGACCTTGCCGAGCGTGGGCCGTCGCTTGAAGCGCTGGCCCGAGCATCGCGCGCGTTGGTGGAGCAGGTTGAGACGTTTGAGTCCAACCCGTGGGCGTGGTCGGCGGTGCTCTCTCGAAGTGGTGTTCGCGGCGTTGCGCCCGACGAACTCGCGGGAGGCAAGGCGTTCTATGAACAACTGACGCCGGCGGACATTGCGCAAGTGCTACGAGAGCACGCGGGTGCGGCGGATCGGTTCGAGGTTGAACTGCGACCCTGAAATGGCGTACCTCATCAGCGTTCATGCGGTCGGGCGGAGTTGTTGCCAGACTTCGGTGCGATAGGCCATAACTGCGGGCACTGCGCCCGCCGCGGCGGCGAGCAGCACCGCACCGATCGAACAGGCCAGAACCAGTTCGATAGGCAGGCTTGGTTCGACCACCAGGCCGATACGTTCTTGCAGGGCGCTTGTGGCCAATCGTCCGCCGATGAAGGCCATCGCGACGCCCGCCGCAGCGCCGATGAGGCCGATCACGGCGGACTCGGTGAGCACGAGGCCGAAGACGCGCGAGCGTGAACACCCGAGCACGCGAAGAATGGCGACCTGACGCTTGCGCTGTTCCATGGAGTTGTAGAGCGCGAGCAAGATGGAAATGCCGCTTGAGATCATGACCGCGGCGGCCATGGCGACGAGGATTCGATCGACGTTGCTGACGATGCGGAAGAGTGTTCGGATCTGTTGAACGGGCTGGGCGACGGTAATGGTCTGGTCTGCGCGCAGAGCGTTGAAGACCGGCTGCAACGATGCGGTGGCGTCGGTCATTCCCGGCCGCGTGGCTACGCGCAGCAGGATGCCGGTGATTTTGCGGTCGGTGTCGGTCAGGTCGTCTGGGGTGGTGGTGAGCGATGCGTTGGTGGGATCTTCGAGCTTTCGCCGGTCGTGGGCGTGCAGCACCCATGACGCGACAAGGTCGGTGAACACGGCGCGGTCGTGCGCCGAGCCGCTTGGCCGCAGCACGCCGACGACGGTGAAGGCGAATTCGTTGTGAACGTGCGGTTCGACGGCTGTTCCGGCGCTCGATGATGAACCTTGTCGCGATCGAGCGATGCCGTGTGTGAGCGCGATCTGGTCGCCGATGCGAAGGCCCGTGACGTCGGCGGCGGTGGAGCCCACGACGACCTCGAAGGGCTTGTCGAAAAATCGTCCTTCGTGCGCGTCGCCAGCGCGTTTGGATGCCAGCCGCCAGGGATCGCGTTCGTGCGGCCGGAAGGATGTGAAGAACTCGGCGGTGGTGCCCACGACGGGGAGGCCCTTGTACGAATCACCCTGTTGCGTGGGGATGGTCCAATCGAACGGGGCGCTGTCGGTCAGGCGCTGATACTCGCTCCACTCGATGAAGCGGCCGGGTGGATCGGCGTAGAAGAGCACGTTGAGCACCGTGGTGAGGGGCGACGAATCGCGACTGACGACCAGATGGGTGTTTCCGCTACCACTGGCGAAGGCGCGCTCGCCGGCGTGCCGCAGCGAGAGCAAGACGAGCATGAGCGAGACGGCCACGCCGACGCTCGCCGCGGTGATCGCCGTGGACACGGCGCGTGTCTTGAGCGATCGACCGATGATGCTCCAGTCGTTCATGGCCATGGCGGTTGCTGTCGAGGGGGCGTTTCGGCGATTGGGGCGTGAGCCTCAGCGGGGATGAGTGAGAGACAGTCAGTTGAGTGTAAGGGGCGTGCTGGTGAAGTCTCTTCGCGTGTGCCGATCTCGTCGAGGGATCAGCCTCCGTTGTGCCATGATCTTCATAGCGACTCGCGGCGCTCGAACCACTCCGCCGCGGCGGGGTCGTGCGAGACCACCAAGAGCGCAGCGCCGCTTGAGGCGCACGCCGACTTGAGCAGTTCGATC
>JBGSRG010000347.1:0-12085 GCA_041737685.1 Phycisphaerales bacterium
GGGCACGGAAGATGCGACTACTACCCACGGTTGAGATGATTCATTGCTGATTTGGCTGCGTTGCGCATTTGGGTAGCGAATGATCTGGCCATGTCCGCAACCCTCGGCAAACCTGCGCCGGACCTCTGGCTCGTCTCACAGACGGGTGAGCGTGTCAGGCTGGAATCGTTTCGAGGCGGGGCGGTGGTGGTGTACTTCTTTCCGAAGGCGTTTACGCCGGCGTGCTCGCTTGAGGCGTGCGCGTTTCGGGATGCGACCGAGACGTTTGATGCGTTTGCCTCGGTTGAGGCTGGGGGGGCCGGGGGGGCCGAGGGAGGGACGGCGGGGCTTGCCGGGGCCACGATCTTGGGTGTCTCGCCTGATTCGCCCGAGACGTTGCGGGCATTCTCGAAGCGATTCTCACTGCCATTTCAATTGCTGTCGGATGCTGACGGCGCTGCGCGTGCGGCGTGGGGTGTTCCTCGAACACTGGGACTGTTTCCGGGCAGGGTGACCTATGTGCTGGACAAGAATCTAGTAGTGCGGCATGTGTTCAGCTCACAGTTGCGGCCGAGCGCTCACGTTCGTCAGGCAAAGCAAGCGCTGGCGGCGATGAAGACCGAATGATCGCGAGGAAACGTCCGAGAACGGTTCGATGAGACGAATCTCATATGGCGATCGGCCCAAACCGCATTGGCGACTTCTCTGATCCCCGGATCGGGTGTGCCCGAGGCTGCGTTGGGTCGATTCTCTGTGCCGAAGGCTCGCTCACGCCAAGTGAGACGGTCGGCTCGATCTGAGTTGATCGGAAGGAGGTCTGAGCCTTGCAGAGCCCAGCGCGGAACGTTCGCACGTTGGAGGTTGAGCCTTGAGCACGCAGCACACGAACTCTCCACGCCCAGGTCCGTCTCGGCAAGGTCCGGGCAAGCCGGGTATGAAGCAGTCAAGCAAACCGGGCTATGAGTGCACGCTTCGGATGCCGCGGCAGGAGATTGAAGCCATCCGCGAGCAACTCGATGCGGGCAGCGCAGGGCAGGGGAACTCGCCGCAGCGTCAGTATCGGCGCTGGACGTATGAGCAGCAGCCGGTGACGGTTCGGATGACGCATCCTGGAGACATGGTGACGACGCTGCAGTACGCGTGCCGGAATCTGTCGAATGGTGGGATGAGCATCTTGCACTCGTCGTTTGTCCACGAGGGCACGCGGTGCGTGGTGTTGTTGCCGCACCCGACAAAGGGCGCAATCCAGATTCAGGGGGCGGTGATTCGCTGTCGCCACTGCCGCGGAAAGATCCATGAAGTTGGCATTCGGTTTGATGCGTCGGTTGATCTGAGTGAGGTGCTGAGTCTGGACTCGGCGGACAACTCGCTGATGCTTGAGAGCATCAAGCCCGAGTCGTTGGTTGGGTCGGTGCTGGTGATCGAAGAATCCGAGCTTGACCGGATGTACCTGCGGAAGTGTTTGGCCGACACGCAACTGAACGTGGTGGCGGTGGGTTCTGCTGCGGAGGGGCTGGCGCGGTGCAAGGAGACGTTTGATCTGATCATCTGCGACTTCAACTTGTCTGAGATGAACGGGCTGGAACTGCTGCAGAAGTTGCGGCAGAGCAACAACCAGACCCCGATGATCATGGTCTCGGCCGACGACAGTCTGCGAACGAAACTGCCGTTGTTTGAGTCGGTTCCGGACGGCGTGGTGCCCAAGCCCTTCAAGCCGCAGCGACTGCTGGGGGCGCTTGCCCAGTTCCTGCTCGCGGATGCGAACGGCTCGGCCAGCGGCGGCCTGCTCTATTCGTCGCTGCCGCCTACGGACGCGGCGTACTCACTGCTTCCAACATTCGTGGGCGAGGTGGCCAAACTCAGCGGCGAACTGCAAGAGGCGGTCGGTCGCGGCGACTCGGCGGTGGCCAAGCGGATCACGTTTCAACTTAAGGGGGCAGCGGCGACGTTTGGCTACGAGGTGCTGGGCAAGGTCGCCGAGCGAGCGCACACGGAGTTGAGCGCGGGCGGCACCGTGGCGACTTGCCGAACCAGCATCGACAATGTGCTGGGTGCCTGTGCGCGAGTGCGTGAGCGCAAGGCGGCGTGATGCGTGAGTGAGGCTGCGGTGGAGCGAGTTGAAACGGCTTGCCCAAGAACCCGGGATGGCAAGCGGGATTGGCGTGCGGGCGGGGCGGGCCGGAAGCAAAGGCCGACGCTCAGCGGACTCGCCACTCGCTGGGCACGGTGCCTGCTTCGGCACGGATGATGCTGCGGATTCCGCCGCGCCCTTGCCATTGCGTGATGACCTGCATCCAGACCGGGCGCATGAGCGCGGCGAGGTCATCACGGATTTGGTCTGTGACGGCCTCGTAGTAGATGCCCTCGTTGCGGAAGGACTGCAAGTAGAGTTTGAGCGACTTGAGTTCGACGCAGCCGTTGTCGGCACCGGCCTGACCTTTGGGTGCCGGGCAGAAGCGAAGGGTGACGGTGCCAAAGTCGGGATGGCCTGTTTTGGGGCAGACGCTGGTGAACTCGTCGGAGACGTGCTCGATGACCAGCATCGATGCGCAGGGAGTCTCAAAGGCCTCGAGCAGTTTGGCGTTAGGCATGGGTGCGCTTCCGTGGCGGTCAGCGCCCGTAACGAGTGAGAAGATCGATCACTTCGGGCTGGTTGGCTCGCACCTTGATGCTGCGTCGGAGTGAGTTGAGTCCCTCCTCACGGGCGGCCTGCTCCTGCTTGCCGCTGAGCAGCCAGCGATTGAGCAGGCATACGCCGCGGCCGTTGAGGGCCTGGTAGTAATCGGGTTCGATCGCGAGTGCCTTCTCAAAGTTGGCGAGAGCGTCGTTGTAGCGCTCGAGCCGGAAAGTGGCGACGCCAAGCCGCTCATAGGCGAGGGGGCTTGGCTCGGTCTGGACGACGCGCTCGAGGGCGCTTGCCATCTCGCTCCATCGGTTGAGAACGCCCAGACTTTCGGCCCACTTGAGCAGCAGTTTGGGCGTGATGTCCATGAGTTCGGAGGCTTGCGTGTATTCGAGCACCGCCTCGCGGTGCCGACCGAGCGCTCCGTAGACGGCACCAAGGCTCAGGCGTGCGGAGCCGTCGCGTGGGTTGATTTCGACAGCGCGCAGAGCGTATCGAAGGCCTTGCTCGTTCTCGTCGAGTTGGTAGTAGGCCTGTCCGAGATTGAGATTCGTGCGAAAGTCCTCTGGATCGATCGATAACGCTCGCAGATAGGCCTGGATCGCCTCGGTCACGCGACTTTCGAGGTGGAGCATGAGGCCGTCGTAGAACTGCGCGGGGAACGACCGCGGGTCGGCCTGGGCCGCTCTGCGGTAGGCCCCTTGAGCGCGATTGAACTCGCCTTGCATGCGATAGATGTCGCCGATGGCCAGGTGCGCCCCGGTCATATCCGGATTGATGTCGATGGCTCGCTGGAACTCGGCGAGTGCCCGCTCAACGTCACCCTCGGAAACCGCTCGCTGGCCAACCAGATAAGCACGCTCGGCTTTGGACTTGTCGTCGATTGGTCGCGCGACCGGACGACCGTCGACGCCTTGCTGACGGTTTGCGCAGCCGCCGAAGAGTGTCAAACTCACGGTCGCGACCATCAACGCAATCAAGCCGCTTCCTGCTCTGCTCGTCTTGCTACGGATCATTCGTGCCCTTCGTGATTCATGTCCCGTGATCGCGAGCACCTGTTATCCTGCGGGTGCCTCGCCAACACCTTGGTCGTGTTCCCCTCACCCCCCACCCCCCGCCACCCCCGTCCCCGCCATCAACCGATGGGGAACAACACCAGTGGGGACAAGGTTAGACGCGGGAGCGCCGGATGGGACGGGGAACTCGGAACATATCAGAAACCAAGGGGCATGAGCATACCCCGAACGGCTGAACTTTGCGCTGGGGGTGGAAGGCTGCCTCACGCCTGGTTCCGCAGCGCGATGAGCCGGTCGCGGTTGAGACTGTCCCACGGGACGCCGGATGGGTGCTGATCCTTGGGCGTTTCCAAGATCATCGGTATCTGGCGACCAAGCCCCAGACCCTGTCGGTTGAGCACCGCCTTGAAGCCGGCATCGCCGATTGTGCCAAGGCCGACGTGTTCGTGACGGTCGAGGCGGGAGCCCGTCGCGGCCTTGGAATCGTTGAGGTGGAGCACGCGAACATGTTCGAACCCGCAGAGCGCATCGAGTTCGTCGAGCGCGGCGGTAGCGCTGGCGTGGGTCGAGAGGTCGTAGCCTGCGGCGTGTGCGTGGCAGGTATCAATGCAGTACCCGATTCGCTCTGGGGCAGCGGTTTGGTCGCAGATGGCGGCGCGAAGGCTCGCGAGTTCTTGGAAGGTGCGGCCGAGGGTGGTGCCTGCGCCGGCGGTGTTTTCGAGACAACTGACGGTTTTGTAACCGCGGGTTGAGGCGAAAATCTCAGCGTACGCGGTGGCGATGCGTTCTAGACCCTGCTGGGTTGTTGAACCTGTGGATGCGCCGGGGTGGTGGACCAGAAAGGCGATTTCTAAGGCTTCGCAGCGCTCGATCTCGTCGCGCATGAGGGCGATGCTCTTTTGCCAGAGTTGGTCGATGGGGCTGGCGAGATTGATGAGATAGGAGGCGTGGCTGACGGTTCGGCCCGTCCAGCCAAGCCGAGTTTGGTGCTCTTTCCAGGCGTCGATCGCGGTAGATTGCAGAGGCGAGGCGGACCACTGTCGCTGATTTTTGGTAAAGACTTGCACCGTGCTGAGGCCGAGCGAATCGGCTTCGGCGAGAGCGTTGCACATGTTGCCGGCTATGGACAGGTGGGAGCCGAGCATGAGGCCGGTGACGGGGCTGGGTTTGGTGGGGTGTCGAGTGGTTGGTCTGACGGCAGGCTTGGCGGGCATGGGCTTGTGCTTAGGCTTGCTCTTTGGTAAGGGAGACTGGGTCGAAGGCGGCAGAGTTTTCGAATTGGTCCGGGCAATCGCTTGAGACGATCTTGACGAATTGGGTTGCTTCTTGGCCATGACCCAACGGTAACCCAACTTGGCCAAACTGGGCGCTGATGGACGGCTATTCTCAATGAGTGAACAGGTACTTGCACCCACAGGCTGCGATGAGGATGATCGGATGGCTGCTCGCGACTAGCAGCGGGCTTGTCATTGTGTGCGCTGGATGCAGTTCGGAGCCGAAGGCACGCCCGGACGTCGAGGTGGTGTTTCGATTTGACAACGTTCGCAAGCAGGGCGGCTTTGACGAATGGAACGCGATTGGCAGCATCCTGAGCGAGCATTCTCGACGGGAGATTCAGCCACTGTTTTCGCGGAATCGCACGATCGGCGATGCTGAACTGCGAGAGATTCAGGCGACGGTTGTGGTCAGCGAGTATGCGACGCTCGATCAAATCCAGAACGATCTGGACAAACTTTCTCAGAGCAGCCGAAAGTCGGGCGGGAGTTGGTGGAACCAGTTGAACCCGTTCTCGTCTGACACGCCAGCGCCAACCGCAGCGGAACAGGTTATCGATTTTTCGCTCAGTTCTGCGAACGTTCGGTACGTCTCGAACTTCGTCACGTCGCGCGTTTCGGTGGTGATCGCGGGGCACACTCAGGCGAGAAACACCGTCACGCTGTTTATCGACTCGTCGACGGCGCCGATGAGCGTGGTCGCCGACGGTTCGGGCCTGTGGCGGGCAAACATCAGCGGGCTTCCGGAGAGCGGGTACATCTACGGGACCTCGGAGGACGCCGCTCGCAAGACCCGGCCGAAGCACTTTCGTGTGAACGCGACAACGCTCAAACACGAGAACATCACACGCGATGCGTTTGAGAGGGATCGGCCGGTGTACGAGCCGCCGAAGCCGGTGCCGGTCAGATCAACGTCGGGCAAGTTAAGCGGCGACCCGAAGCGACCAGCGACGAAGTGATGCCTCTATGAAACCGTTGACGCTTGCTGATGCTGACCTCTGAGCCAAAGGGAGTTTCTGAGTCATGACTGAAGACACCTTGCCGCTCTCGGGCCGCGTTGCGATTGTCACGGGGGCTTCGGCCGGGATTGGGCTCGCGATTGTTGAACGATTGGTGAGGGCGGGATGCAGGGCGGTGCTGAACGCCCGTCGGGGTGATCGGCTCACTGCCACTTGCGAGCGTCTGCAGGCGAGCCGAAGATCAGAACAGCCGATTGCTGTTGCGGTGGCTGGCGACGCCGCTGATCAAGCGGTGATTGGCGCGACGTTTGCCGCGGCGAAGGAACACTTTGATGCGCCCGCGGACCTGGTTGTCGCTAACGCCGGGCGCGGACTTTCTGGTTCGGTGATGACGTCTGACCCGGGACAGTGGGAGGCGATGATCCAGACGAATCTGATCGGTGCTGCGCGGCTGATGCGAGCCGCTGCCGAGCAGATGTTGCAACAGGCGACAGCGGCCGAGGGTGAGACGGGTGTGTCAGGCCCGTGGCTGTCGCGGCCGCGAGATGTGGTGCTGATTGGATCGACGGTGGGCCGTCACATTTCGCCCTTTTCCTCGATGTATGGCAGCACGAAGTTTGCGCTGCACTCGCTGGGCGAAGCGCTTCGGCGAGAGGTGGGGCCGAAGGGCGTGCGGGTTTCGATCGTTGAGCCGGGCGTGGTGGAATCTGAGTTTCAGTCTGTGGCGGGATATGACGCGGCGAACTTTGGCGCTTTTATGCGCCGCATCGGGCCGGTGGTGCAGCCAGAGGACGTTGCGCGGTCGGTGGAGTTCATGGTGTCGCAGCCGGCGCACATTCATGTGGCTGACTTGCTGATTCGGCCGACGCGTCAGGACTATCCGTGAGTGTTGGCCGGGGCGTTGTGAATGGTTAGGCCGCGATGCTCGGTTCGGCCCGCCTTCGGCCGCGCCGCTTGAGCAAACGGATCGCGTATCGCTCGCGCGCGGGTGAAAGCGGCTTGGCGTGGCTATCGACCACGCCGACTTCAACGAGTCCAGCGCTCGCGACGCAGCGATGCCATTGGTCGAGACTCCACGAGCGCAGTCGATAGGTGGAGGAGAACTCGATTGGTGGCCTGGCTGAGCCTCGCGTCGGTGTCATCTCGGCCCAGGCGATGACGGTCTCGAACGGATCTTCGATGCTGGTTGCGGGCAGATACTCGAAGACTTGCCGGTAGCGGCTTGTGCCTCGAACGGCGGTGTAGACGGCCTCGGATGGGAACTGATTGGGGCTCACGCCCGTCAACTCAATCCCGACGGCGTAAACGCCGCGGGGACTGAGCACGCGCCGGATGGAGCGAAGGTGCGAGACAAGGTCTTGCTCTGTGGGCAAGTGGCGGATGGTGTTCTGAAGGCAGAAGGCGACGTCTGCAAACTTTGCAGGGACTGCGCGAGGGCCGATGCGCCGCATGTCAGCGCGAGCAAGGCGCACGAAGCGGGATGCGCGATGGGGCAGCGCTTCGAGCCGCTCTAAGCCATATGCCAGTGAGGTTGGTTCGAGATCAATGCCGACGATTCGTCCGGCGCGCGCGCCGGCGACTTTGTTGCGGTCCATTCGTGAAGCCAGCACCCGGAGATAGCGACCGGTTCCGCAAGCGGGCTCGAACCAGTTGAGGGCGAGCGCCGATCGGCGTGCGACGGGACCGGACTTACCGAGCACGAATCTCGCCGCGATCGCCTGCAGGCCGCTTACTTCGAGCGCCGTGCCGGGGGTGTTGATCGCGTCGTAGAGCGCGGGGTTGGCGTACGTGGGATCGCGCGGCGGGGGCATTGCGGAAGGTTACCGGGCGACGAAGAGGTGAGTATTGGTTGAAAGCAAAGGGGTTGGTCGCGGATTTTGCTTTCACTTGTCCAGATTTGTGCTATAACTCAGTCTCTCTCGACCGGTCAACCCATATGCAGGAGAAGGTGGTGATGCGTTATTCTCGCCCCAGCGCGCTGGTTCATGCGCTGATCGTCTGCTGCTGCTCACATTCTGCCGCTCAGGCCACGATCTGGAATGAGATTCCCGATGCTCCGCGCGTTGCGCCCGGCCAGATCACGGCGGGCGAAGGTTCGCTGCTCGAGATTCGAGGCGAACTGACGGGCGGACTTCGCGGTGGGCAGACGGACTTTGAGGACGTCTATTGCATTCGGATCACCGATCCCGCCGCGTTCAGCGCAAGCACGATCGGTGGTGCGACGTTTGACACGCAGTTGTGGCTGTTTGCGGCGAGTGGATTGGGGCTGGTGTTCAACGATAACGCCGCGACGGACGCGGGCGTGGTGTTGCAGTCGCGGATCGACAACGCGAACTTGCAGTGGCTTGCGCAGCCGGGCCTCTACCTTCTGGCGATTTCCGGCTTTGACACAGACGCCGCGGCGGGGATCGACACGGCCATCTGGCTTGATGAGCCGCGCGACACGCAGCGCGCGCCTGATGGGCCTGGGGCGGGTGGAGCGCTGGCGGCTTGGAATCCCGGCCCGATGCTGGATGATGCGATTGGCACGTATGTCATCACGCTGACGGGTGCGGAGTTCTGTTTGGTGCCGGCTCCGGCGAGTGGTTTGCTGCCACTGGCGTTGGGTTTGACTGCTGTTGCTCGACGGCGGCGGTGAGGATGAGAGGGCGGGAAAGTGATGGCGCTGAGCAGGGCTTGATCTTTGAGGGCTTGGTTCTTTGGGGGCTTGATTTTTGGGGGCTTGATTCGTCGGGCTTGAAGTATCGTTGAGCGAAGCGGGGATCGCGGGCGACTTTCAGCCTGTCTGACGGCGTGCGAGGTACGCTGATGGTGTGTACGGGTATACCCACACGCTGAGATTGCATGGTCTGGGCGAAAGTGAGCCTGAGTGGTTAGCGGTGCCTGCGTCTGCGGCGGTGGTGGTGTTCGAGTCGGCTGATCGAGCGGTGTTGATTGCAACGACCGCGGATGCTCGGTCGCTGGTGAGACGACGGCTTCGATCGGCTGAAGAGAGTGACGAAATCGTCGCGGGTGCGAGCGGGCCTGTGGCCGACCTTCGGCCCGTGACCGAGCGTGTGAGCGTGGTTGCTGTCGGATCGGCCTTCGAGGCCGAGTGGGTTTATCTGAGCCTTGCGAGGCGGCTGATGCCCGAGGTGTATCGCGCGGTGGCGGAGCGCTGGCGGGCGTGGTTTGTGCATGTTGATCCGGCTGCGGAGTATCCGCGGTTCTCGAAGTCGCAACTGAGCGGTGCGGATGAGGGCCGGGTGGGGCTTGTTGCGGCACGCTCGGCGTCGACAGCGGTCAACGCGAACGTGGCGGGTTTGGACGGGGGTGGTGAGTCTGGCTCGGGACTGCTGTTTGGGCCACTTTCTGACAAAGACGCCGCGGGCCGATTCATCGAGGCGATTGTCGACGGCTTTGATCTGTGCCGGTTTCACCACCTGTTGCAGCAATCGCCGAATGCTTCGGCGTGTGCGTACAAGGAGATTGGACGGTGTGCATCGCCTTGTGACGGCAGCGAGACGATGTCGTCGTACCGGACGAGGGTGACTGGCTCGGTGGCGTGGATGCAAGATGGAGAGGTTGAGTTCGATGCGACTGAAGGCGAGGCTTGCGTCGACAAGCACGTAGCGCTGCCGGTGCTGGTTGAGGGCCTGCGCGCGTGCATGGCGAAGGAAGCGGCGGCGGGTGAGTTTGAGCGAGCCGCAGCGGTTCGAGATCGGATCGCTCGACTTGAGACCTTAGAGCACAAGCGATTTGTCGGTGTGAGAGAACTGCGCGATTGCAGATGGCTGATCGTTCCGCCGCCTGCTGCGAACGGCTTGCTTCGGGCCTTTGTGTGCCTGTGCGGCAAGATGGAGATGGTGGTGGAGGCCCAGTCGGACGACGCGATCGCATCGGCTCCTGTCATCGCAATTGCTGTGGCGGATGCGTGCAGTCGCTTTGAGTTTTGCGGTGTTGATCAAGAAGAGGCCGACAACCTGGGGCTGCTGGCTCGCTGGCTGCGGCAGTCGCGGAGCGCCAAGTCGACGCGCAGCGCGGGCGTGATCATGCCGGTTTCAGCCAAAGGCGAGGTTCAGACGGAGGCTCTGGTGGCGGGTCTTCGGGGCTTGATGCGGCGGGGCAGGGCCGCTTCGGATTCGAGCGTTGTCGACGAGCAGGAACTCGGGCTGTGATCGGTGCCAACGCGTCGGCTACTGAACCACGCCCTTGGTGAGCCGCATGAACGCCGTTTCGAGGTTGACGCTTTCTTCGGTGAAACTGAGGATGCGGAAGCCGTTGTTCATCAGGACGTTGGGAATGTCGGTGATGTCCAGTTTGGCCTCGGGGTCGAGCGCAACGTGGATGATCCGGCCGTCGCCGGCGTCGGTGCCGGGCTTTGATGCTGATCCGTTGCTCGACGCTCGCATCGTGGTGTTCTCGGCGACGCTGACCTTGGCAACGCCCGGCAACTTCTGGAGCAACTGAGCGGCGGCGACGGTGCGATCAAGCACGGACACCTGTACGGCCTGGCCGACTCTGGCACGTCGGAGCGCCTCATCGACCGAACCGGAGTAGAGCAGGCGACCACGCTCGATGATGCCGACGGTGTTGCAGAGTTCGGCCAGTTCGGGCAGGATGTGGCTGGAGATGATGATGGTCTTGCCCATCCGCTTGAGTTCGCGGAGCAACTCTCGGATTTCGATTCTTGCTCGCGGGTCCAGGCCGCTGGCGGGCTCGTCCATCAGAAGCACCTTTGGGTCGTGTAGCAGCACGCGCGCGATCGACAGGCGCTGCTGCATGCCGCGGCTGAGGCTGTTCACCTCTGCGGTTGCCTTGTAGTTCAGGTCGGTGAGGTCGACCACATCGCCCACGACCTTGCGACGCTGCGGCCCGTGAATGTTGTAAC
The DNA here is from genome assembly GCA_041737685.1 of Phycisphaerales bacterium. Classification (GTDB taxonomy): domain Bacteria; phylum Planctomycetota; class Phycisphaerae; order Phycisphaerales; family UBA1924; genus JAHBK01. The sequence goes on from JBGSRG010000347.1 coordinate 10,722, forward strand.
AAGCCGCGAAGAACTCGAGATACTCGGTGACGACCATGTCCTCATACGCGCCCATGAAGTCGGGCACATAGCCAATCAAGGGCCGGATTTGGCGGTTCTGGTAGCCGACGGTCAGCCCGTCGATCATGGCCTGCCCCGAGCTGGGCTTGAGCAGCGTGGCGAGGATCTTGATGGTTGTGGTTTTGCCGGCACCGTTGGGGCCGATGAAGCCGAAACAGTCGCCCGGCTCGAGCGCGAGGTTCAGCGAGTCGAGCGCTACAAGGTTGCCGTAGCGTTTGGTCAGGTTGATGGTCTCGATCATCGGCATCGACGGGAACTCCAGATCGCTGCGTGTGCTCTGCTTCAAGCCTCAATCGGCCAGGAAACTCGCTGATTCGGTGTGTGGACTAGCCCTCGGCGGTGGGCGGCTGGTCGGGCGAATCGTCTGTCGAAGGTACGGGCGAAACCGGCGCTTCGATCGGGTCACTCGGGACATCCGTAACGTCCGGGTCAAAGGCCGCGAATCTTGGCGGACGGGGCGCAAGTGGATAAACCCATCGCACAAGCACTGAGCCGCGGTTGTTCTTGTTGGAACTCGGGAGCGGCTGGCCGTCAACCGTGATCGGCACGGGGCAGAGCACGTTGTCGAGGCGGCCGATGACGATGATGCAGGGCTGGGTTAGCCATCGCGACAGATCCCAACCCTGGGTCGTGTGACGCCTTATCCAAGTTGCACTGCGCGAACTGCCGGACTCGACGACGTCGGTCATCGCGAGGAAGGTGCCGTAGACCAGGCCCCTTTGGGTGTCAGAATCGCTGACGCCGCCGATGACGCCCGATTGATCGGTGTGAAAGGGACTGATTTCGAGCCAGCGGTTGAGCGACTCGACGCCGCGAAGCGACGGGAGATCCTTCGAGAGCCTGATCGCGACCGATGCGCTTCGTGGATCGTCGCCCAGGTCGAGCGTTTCTCCCGGGCTCCAGCCGCCGGTCAGTTGCTTGGCAAAGGCGTTGGCAAAGAGCGATCGGCGCGCGAGCGAAGGACTCTGACCAAGACTGACGATGACGATGGTGTCCTTGAGCGGTCCCGGCAGGTTGTGAACGAGCCGACCGTCGATCTGCCAGTCGCGTTCGTTGATGGCGAGTCGATCGCGCGGGAGCACACGGATCTCTGACCCAAGCGCGGCTGTCGGCGTGGACCCCGCATCGACAGCGGAGTTGGCAATCGGCAAAGGCATGCCCCAATCGGACACGACGCCCGCCCAGTCGGCCTGGAACTGCTTGGCTGTGGCGCGGACGGGCACGGTGAGCGTGTCGGGCCAGCGTGCATCGACGGCGTAGCCGCGAGCATCGGGGAATGCGCTGCCGCTGCCGCCCGAACGCGC
>JBGSRG010000358.1:0-3866 GCA_041737685.1 Phycisphaerales bacterium
CGGCACGCTCCGCGCCATCGGTGCCAGCCGCGTCGGCATCGCCTGGCTGTGGCTCCGCTACGGCGCCGCAATCGGGCTGATGGGCGGCGTGCTGGGGCTGGCCTTCGCCACGCTCATCGTCTGGAACATCAACCCGATCCACGAATGGATGGGCACCGCCATGGGCATCACGATCTGGGACCCAAAGGTCTACTACTTCCCCACGATTCCCAACAAAGTTCAGCCGATGCACGCGGCGGTGGTCTTCGCGGGCGCTCTGGGATTCTCGCTGCTCGGGGCGCTCATCCCCGCGGTGCGAGCCGCACGCATGGACCCGGTGCGAGCCTTGCGGTTCGAGTGAACGCACGAACGCACGAACCACCAATCAAAGAGCCGGGTTCACACGCAGACGAGCACACCTTGACACTCACCGCCAGCCATCTCCGCAAGACCTACTCGCTCGGGCGTGTCGATGTGCCGGTGCTGCGCGGCGTCTCACTTGATGTTCGTGAGGGCGAGTGGGTCGCGATTCTGGGCAAGAGCGGATCGGGCAAGAGCACCCTGCTGCACCTGCTGGGCGGACTGGATCGGCCCGACACCCCCACCGCCGGCACCCTTGCACCCACGATCACTTTCGCAGGCGAAGAACTCACCCGCATGAGCGCATCGCGCATCGATCGCTATCGAAACCAGTCGGTCGGGTTCGTGTTTCAGTTCTATCACCTTCTGCCAGAACTAAACGTGATGGAGAACGCGCTGGTGCCCGCGATGGTGCGGTTCGGTCGCCTTGGCTATCGCGCACAACGCGGCCGCCTCGCCGAGCACGCGGCCCGACTGCTCGAAGGCTTCGGGCTTGCACACCGACTCAAGCACCGACCGTCAGAACTCTCGGGCGGCGAGCGCCAGCGTGTGGCCATCGCGCGGGCACTCATCAACGATCCGCCCGTGCTGCTCGCCGATGAACCCACCGGCAACCTTGACCGTGCGACGGGCCAGGCGATCTTGAACGAACTGACCGAGCACCGCCGGGCTTCGGGCCGAACCATCGTGATGGTGACGCACGATGAAGAAATCGCAGCACGCGCTGACCGCGTGGTGCGTCTTGTCGATGGGCTGGTCTCGTCCGCCTGAGCATCCCGCCCAAGCGTCCCACCCGCCTATCCCGCATCAGCCCCGGCCAGCGCGAAAGACAACCACGCGCTTCGGCTCCCCGCCCTCTCCGCGCCCCCTCTGCGACTTCTGCGTACCGCCCGGCTTCCGTCGAAGTCTGCGCAGAACCCGGCGCGGCCGGCGCACCAAGATCCATCGAGAACCAAGACCCGTCATTGCATTCCGGGCTACCTCTCAACCCTTCGAGACCTTCGCGCCTTCGCGTTCAATCCTTCTTCCCCCTCGCGCCTTCGCTCCCAAATCGCGCTCTTCGAGTGCTCTGCGTTCCTTCTTCAACAGGGCACCAACCTAGCGCCCTTCCTCACGGTCGGCCCGCTTGCTTCGAGACCTTCGCGCCTTCGCGTTCAACTCTTCATGCGCACAGAAGCACAGCCCCTCCGTGCCCCCCGTGCCTTCTCCGTGATCTCCGTGTACCGCCTTGACTCGCGCTCACGCAGTCCGCGCCGGCAGCGAACCCTGAATCGGTCGGTCTTCGCGTGCCAACGGCATCGCAGGCATCGTCTCCACCAACTCGCCCTCGAGCGGGCTGAACCGCGATCCGGCCAAACGCACCTTGTGGTTCTGCGCCCGCCGCGGCAGAATGGGCAGCACGCCCAGCGTCAACACCACAATCCCCACGTTGGCCAGCAACATCTCCAGCGGCGAACGCAGGCCCAGATGGATCATCACCGCCGTCACCACCACGATCAAAATCGTCAGCGGGATCGCGGTGTTCCAGGCGCTCTGCATCACCTGATCAAACCGCAACCGCGGGATCGTCCATCGCACCAGAATGACCAAGAAGATCATGCCCAGCGTCTTGGCGATAAACACATGAAACTTCAGCAGCACCGCGATAATGCCGGTGTTGCCGGGCGAGAGCCAATGGTCCGCGCCCGCCCCGATCAGCCCCAGCGGCAGGTGATAGCCGCCCAGAAACAGCAGCGAGAACACCGCGCCGCTCGCGGCGATGTGGGCATACTCGCTCAGCGGGAAAAGCCCGAACCGCATCGACTAATACTCGGTGTGAAAGCCCGCCACCATTTCTTGCTCACACTCGGCGTTGTCAAACGGCGTGCGGTTGGCCTCGGCCAGGAAACAGATGAACACCATCACCGCCGCGATCGGCTGCGAGAGGATCAGCCAGCCGTTCGAGGCCTGATACCGGACAATCTCCTCGGGCATCAGCGAGCCGACCATCAGCAGCGCCGTGAGCAGCGAAAGCCCGAGGGGAATCTCGTAACTGATCATCTGCGCACTCGCGCGAAGCGAGCCCAGAAACGCATACTTGTTGTTGCTTGCCCATCCGGCAAGCACAATCCCGTACACGCCCAGCGACGCCGTCGCGAGAATATAGATGATCCCGACGTTGATGTTCGCACCGGCAATCAGCACGTCGCCGCCGGGGATCGTCCAATCCAAGACAGGAATCGTGATCGTCTCGGGCAAGGCCAGCACGCCGCCCCAGGGCACCACCGCAAAGCCGATTAGCGCCGGGATCACCACGATCATCGGCGCAAGATTGAACAGCGCCTTGTCAGCGCCCTTGGGCGAGTACTCCTCTTTGAGCAGCATCTTCAGGCCGTCGGCCAGAAACTGGCCCAGACCCCACATGCCCTTGAGGAAACTCAGCCACGGCTGGCCAAAGTCAAACCCCACACGGTTGGGGCCGATGCGGTCCTGAATGTACGCCGAGATCTTGCGCTCGAAGTAAATCGACATGCCCGCGGCGACGAGCAGCAGATTCATCACGCTGAAAAGCACGATGACACTGACAATGAGCTGGGCGGTCAAAAACGATGGCGCTTCCATACGGCCCGCATGGTAGCGGTCAGGAGACGAACCGGGAGGAGGAAAGACGCCGCCCAGGAGAACACGAAGGGCAGATCGACGGCACGCAGAGGAGGGCAAGCGGCCGCAACCGTGCCATCAAAGTCTGGCTTAGGACTTCGATGACCTCCACCAAATCGCCGCCGCTCTGCCGCTTTGCCGCTTTGCTCCTCGCCGCTTCCCTCTTCAGGCCGCAGGGCTGGCCATCAGTATCCCCGGGTAGCCGCGCAGCAGCACCCGGGGTACACACGCACAAAGTCTCTTCTCCGCGACGTAGGCGTGGTCGTTGCACACCCACTCCTCCGGCGCGGCCAACACCCCCGGCACCGCACGCTCACGCTCGGGTTATTCACTCCTTCCCCTCGCGTTCTCCGTGCACGGCTTCTCCCCTCCCGTCTTGCTTCGCGAACTTCGCGCCTTCGCGTTCGATCCGATCGCCGTCCCGTCTGCTCACACCCCAACCGGCGTTTCGACAGTGCATCGCACCTCCACCGGCACCAGCACCTTGGCCCGCACCTGCCGCTTGCCCTGCGGCGCAAGCGCCGTAAACGCCGCGCACGCCTCGTGGTGGTCAAGGATCATCGTCCCCTCCCCCGGCCGGTCGGGCCGACGGGTGAGCGTCGCGCTCACACCACACGGTCCGGGCTTGAACACGCTCTCAAACTCGAACCGCACCGTTGCCGTTGCGCCCGCTCTCAACGCCGGCAGGTCGCGGTCCTCGTCCATCGCGCTAAAGGCCACCAGATCAACGCCCGTCTTGTCGCGGATCGTCACCACCGCGTCCAGCCGCTCCATGTCGCGCAGCGCCCGCAGAACCACCTCGACCGTGATGCGCTGCCCGAACGTGAACGCCCCAGCCGGGTTGCCCGCCTCGTCCAGCAATCGCACGCTCTGCACCTGCGCATGGC
>JBGSRG010000363.1:0-2241 GCA_041737685.1 Phycisphaerales bacterium
CCAACAGCGAGGGCTGCTCTTTGCCGCGGCGGTCGTCGGCCTCTTGCTCGCCGTCGTCCCCGAAACCACCTACGTCTACGAGGCCCGCGGCAGCGGTATCTGGAACCTGGTCCGTGCTATGGAAGCACGCGGCGTCGTCATCGCCGGTCACAGCAGCCCGCTCTTTATCGTGCTCACACCCATCGGTGCCGTTGCCATGTGCGCTTGGATCGCCCTGATCGGCACGGCCCGCCGCTGGCTCATGCTCGCCGCGTTCCTGGGCTTCATGCTCGCGCAGACCGCCAACGCCAACGCCTGGCAGCGATACATTGAGCCCGGCTGGCTGATCCTGCTGGCCATCTGCTCTGCGTGGGGATGGAACAGCCAACAGAGCCACACAACCGCCCGACCCGAACCACTTCCGCGCTCGCGCTTCGATTTCTCCCGCCCCGCCGCCATCTGGCAGTGGCTCGGGCCGGTCATCCTCGCGGCCGTCCTCGCGGGCGTGACCATCCTCGAGTTCCGCAAAGCACGGTTGATGCCGACCTATGAGCAGCGCCAGGCCGCCGGCGCAATCGACTGATGCGCAGCGAGAACTTGGAACAAGAGTTCTTTCACTGGTCCCGGAACTGGCCCCGTCAGCAGAGCCAACATCGCAAACATCACGGCACATGGCTCGTGCGTCCCGGCGGCGGCGTCGACACGCTCGTCGCAGTTCCCCGACTTTGCGATCCGCTTCTCTGGCTCCGCGATTCGTCAGCCTGTATGCCGCCTTCACGCAGGATCGTGCGGCAGGTGATGAGCAAGCCGCCGTCGTTGGCTCGCAAGCCCAACAATCTCACACGCCTTCCGTCGGGCAACTTCACGATCGGGTTGCTCAACACCGCGTTCTGACCCGCGAGCGCTGACAACACCTGCCGCGTCTGCGGCAGTTCGGCAATCTCTTCGGACACTTCGCCCATGCGCTCCACCACCGCCGAGTCCGCCGGTTTGCCCGCGTCGCCCCTTCGCCCTGAAAGTACCCAAGATGCTGGCAGACCCAATCTGCCCAACGAGATGCTCTCGGCGGGCAGCCACAGTGCGCCGTCTTTGGCAAACCTTGGCTTCAACGTCGCCGTGAAAATCTGCGATGCGCCGTTCTGATCGATCCGCGCGCCCACATAGATGCGCTGGTCGTCAAAGCGCACCCGTAACTCGCCCACCTGCTCGGGCCAGTCAAACCCAATCTCTTCCTGCGTGTTCAGCCACTGCCGTAGCCGAGCGTTCAGCCACGCATTCGCGTCCGCCGCGTTCAGTCGCACCGTCCACGGCTCGTTCGGATCGCGGTTCTTGTTGGGCGGGCGCGGGTCTGACAGCAGGGTCGTAACACCATTCTCCAGTTGCTCGGCCTTGAGTTTCACCTTCGGGTCGTTTGCGTCCACTGTGCCCCACCACGCTGGCTCGGCCCGTGTGAGCGCCGTGACCACCAGCACCGTCGAGCACGACAGCACAAACACCACAAAGCCGCTGGCAACCATGATCCGCTTCGACCGTGGAGTGCGGAGCGCCCTGAGCGCCGCAAGCGCCCCGCTGCGCACGCTTCGACCCGCGTCATGCTCCCGTTTGCCCCTTGCCGAGTTCAACGCTCCCGCGTCGGGCATGGCCGCTTGGTTCAGCGGACCCACGTCCGGGCCGTCCGCGTCATCGGTCCCGTCGCTGGCATGGTGAGCACGGCTGACATGGCTCTGGAGTTCAAGTTCTTGCGCAACCGCCGCGACCGTCTCTTGGTCGATGGCTGCTTCAGACACAGCGCTTTGTTCATCGGCGTCGTTGTCCTCAGGTTGTCCCGACTTCATGCCCCCGATGGTCCCAGCGGCCGAATCTTGTGACTCAGTTCGCTCTGGCTTCTGTGCGGCCACGACCTCATCAATTGTTGCTTCTTGAGGCGCTATATCTTCGAGTTTCGGCGCAGCAGCACCCGGCGGCACGCTCCGGTCCGTTGGCCCGCCCACCGCGGCGCTGCCCGATCTGTTTCGCCGCTTCCTGCGCATTCCCGCCTATGTGCAGACGGTGCACTTCTCAACTGACAACGCCAACATGGACTACCAGGGCATAGGGATTGAGGGATATGCGAGCTACCGCATAGATCCGGCACGTCCGGATGTGGCCATTGCGCTCGGCGACCAATAGGTTGCTTCCCTTCAGATCGCCATGCGACACCTGACGGGAGTGCATGCGTCCGACCAGTTGACCCAGGCTCTCCGCGCACCGCGCCGCCAGCCG
>JBGSRG010000392.1:0-2100 GCA_041737685.1 Phycisphaerales bacterium
GAGCGGTTCGCACGCGAGCGTGCTGGCGGCGAGTCAGACCTCGGTTCGCGGCGTGCGGGTGCAGAAGCTGCGCTGCGACGAGGTGGACCTGTTCAACGAAGGGTTGTGGGCGGCCGCGCAGTTGACCACACGAAGCGCAGCGATCGCGGGCGTGTGGGGAGAGAGCGTTCGGCCGGCGGTGGAGGCGTTGAGCACGATGCACGTTGCGGGGGGATTGATGTCGACGATTGTCGATGGTGGCAATGCGCGGGCGCTGGGGCGGCGGGTGCTGCGATGGAACGTGCTGGACGTGCTGTCGGTGTGCGGGCCGGAGCATCGGTGTGAATCGTGTGTGCTGCAGCAGGAGTGCGCGGGGAGGGTGAAGGCGCGTGATGCTGCTGAGGGTGATGGGCATGGCACGGGTGCAGGGCGTGCCGGATTTGTGAGCGTGAGTGATGCGCTGGCGATGCGAGCGCGGGTGGACTCGCGCACGTGGGAGAGCGAGATGTTGTGTACGGTGCCGTCGTCACGGCAGGCGGTGTTTCCGAGTTTGAGTGCGCAGACGCATGTGTTTGTGGATCACTCGGCGCCGGACTCGCCGGGGATGGCGCTGTTGGGCCTGGGGGCGAGGTCTGGACAGGTTGTTGGCGGCACGTGGGTGGCGGGGCTGGACTTTGGTCGGCGGACTTCGGCGTTGTTGCTGGCGCATGTGGATGTGTTGGGTGTGATTCGCGTGGTGCGCGAGCGGATTGCGCATGGTGATCGGCTGCCGCTGTTGATTGAGGCGCTGGAGGCGTGGCGGTCGATGGTGCCGATTCGATGGGTGGGCGCCGATCCGTCGGGGAATCAGGCCAATGTGGTGACGGGTGTGTCGTCGATCAGCGATGTTCGCGCGGCGGGGTTTTTGGTTCGGGCACGGCTGGAGCGGATCGAGCCTGGCCTGGCGCTGGTGCGGGCACGGCTGGAAGATGGTGGATGGGGTGGTGCGGGTTTGGAGAGTTTGCGCGGGGAGGGCTCGGTTGATGCCGCGGAAGCGCGGGCATCGACAGCGGGGCATCGGTTGTTGTTTGGTTCGCAGTGCCCGGCGGTGTTCAACGCGATGCGGTCGCTGCGGTATCGACCGAACGACTCGCGGCAGTCGGGGCTGCCGGTGATTCTGAAGGATGGATCGGACCATGCGTGCGATGCGCTGCGGTACTTGGTGGTGGGGCAAGACCTGCTGCACGATGCGAAGGCGGAGGTGTATTGATTGTTTGGTTGGTGGGCAGCGGGAGGGGGAGGGCGGAAGAGCGGGCGCGAGTTTCGTATGCTTGGGCGCGGACTTGGTTGGACTGGTTGGTCTGCTGGTTTGGCGGCAGGGGCGAGTGGGACTGCGACTGGGAGTTGACTTACGCAAGAGCAACAGCACAACAGCATTGGCGGCGGCGTGACGGGTGACGGCGGCGGCGCGGGGCTGCCCGGTTCAGGGTTGTTGACCCGGCTGATGGGCAACCTGCTGCTGGCGGTGGGGGCGTTGTTGTTTCTGTTTGTTCTGGTGCCGTTTGTGGTGCTGCTTTTGGTGTGGTCGGTGGTGGCGTTGACGTTCCGGATGGTTCACAGCGCGATCACTGGACGGGGCTGGGTTGGGGGTGTTCGGCGGGTGGAGTTTGGCCGGGGCGGAGCGGGAGGCGGGGCCGGTGCGGGGGGAGTTGTGGGGGATGGCGACATTCCGAGTGCGGATGGTGCGGGGCGCGAGAACGTGCGGGTTCGGCGGTGAGGGCGGGACAGCGGCTGTAAGTTGATTCGGGATAGAAGGTTGCGCGTGTTGACGAGGCAGAAACGGGGGCGGAGATTCGACGTCGGAGGGCGGGGATGCGTGGTGGGGATGGATCGAACCGATGAAATCGGGCGTATGGGAGGAGCGGAAAGGCAAGGGCGGGTTGGTTGGCAGCCGATGGGAAGGGCATCGAGCGGGGGGAGCGGGAAGGTCGTTGGGCGAAGGCATCGAATATCGCAGAGCCGACTTCGATGGCACGGGACCCGAGGGCGTATGGTTTGGTGAGGTGGGGTAAGGTTTGGAACGTTCGCCGATCGGAGCGCCTCGATCGGATCGGATTGAGCACAGGTACAGGAGTTCAGGAC
>JBGSRG010000506.1:0-4288 GCA_041737685.1 Phycisphaerales bacterium
GGCCGCATGAAGCCCGCATCGACCGCCGGTCGAACCGCGGGGCCAACGTCGGCACTCAGACACATCGGCCCCTGCTGAAAGATGCCGCCATCGCCCGGCACAAATCCCTGCAGCAACCGCCACTGCACGTTCACCGCGCGCCGAATCTCTTCCTGCAGCGTCAGGCCCGAAAGCCCGTTATCAGGCCAGAGTTCAACGATCATTTCTTCACGCGGCAGCAGACGCAAGCGCCGGTCGAGCGATAGCACGCCGTTGAGAGACTGCTTGCGAACCGGTACCGCTCCAAAGCGCATGCTGGGCACAACGAGCAATCGGGAGTTGATCGGGCGATCCGGCCCCACGCCCAACGCCACACGCGAGACGTTCCGCAATCGCAGCCGCACGCCAACTTTCTCAAACAGCCCGATACGGCCCGCAGGTCCGGCCATCAAGTCTGCGCGGATCGTCATGAACTCCAGCGGATTCTCGAACATGCGCTCCAGCCACGAGGGCACCGCCGCCGCGGTCGCTTCTAACCCCGAGGCGGCCTCGGGCAAAAGCGACGCCGCAATGCTCTCGTCCTTGGCCAGCACCAGCGCTCGGCTATAGGCATAGGCCCCTGCCGGCGAGGCGGGCAGCTGCCGAGCAATCTCGCCATACCGCTCGATCGCCTGCTGCGTCTCTCCCTTCATGTCGCTGAGCACCGCCAGCCCTACGATCGAAAGGCTGTCGCCTTCCATCTCGCGAAACAACCGTTCCGCTTCGTCAAACTCCCGATACCGCAGCCGCAGCCACGCCTCCATGCGCTGCACGTCCTTCGGATCGGTGTTCGCGTTGCCGCGAATCTCGGTCAGGTCACGAGTCGCAACGTCCAGTTCCAACCCAGCCCACAGTCGGAGCCAGATCGAGTCGGCAGTAATCGCGCGAACAATCTCTGCGGCCTGCGCGTCGGTCAGCGACTTCGGACGGTTGCGAAGGTCGAGCACCAAGGCCTTACTGCGCTCCACCGTCACGGCCATGTCGGAGACTGCGCCCTTGATCAACTCCGCGTCGCCCACAGCGCTTGCGGCCAAAATTCTCAGTCGCTCCACCTCTAGCGGCAATCGAACGTTCGACGGATCGGGCAGCGTCTCAGGCGGTGTGTTCGCCAGCGATGCTTGCTCTCGCTGCCGAGCCACCTGCGCCCGAGCGATCTGCAGTTCATCGGTCAGCGTCGCAACGAACGGCCTTGCACCCCGCACAACCCAGTCCACCACGCTCGCCTCGTCGCGAACGTCCTGCTGAACCTCGTGGCCCTGCTGCGAAGCGAGAAAGAACGCGTTGCTGAAGAACCTTGCCGCGCCAACATACGCCCCGTTTCGCGCCAGTTCCCTTGCGACAGCCAGGTGGATCTGATGGTCGAACGGATCGGCCAGCAGCACATTGAGCAGCATGTCCAACCGGCCCGCCGGGTCCCGCACCGACTCGACAAAGAACGTGAGCGCAAGCGTCGCGGCGTCCTTGTTCGTGCTGTCAAGTTGGAGCGCCTGCCCGAGTCGTCTCTCGAAGCCCGCTAGATCGCCCTGCTCTCTTGAGAGCAACGCCGAGTCAAGCGCCAGTCGGCTCAGCACCGAAGCGTCCAGCGCAGAGCCCGCATCAGACAGAAAGCGGTCATAGGCCGCGACCCGGGTCTCAACACTCTGGTTCCGAGAAATCGCCGCCGACGTCACACGCAACTGAGTCAGCGTGTCCGACGGATCGAGCATAAGCAACTCTCGGCTCAGTTCGTTCACCGTGTCGTCTTCGCCCGCGCCCGTTCGCGCTTCGATCAACAACCGAAGTATGTCCTGATCTTCAGGCGCAGTCCCGCGAGCCAGCCGAAGAATCTCCGCGGCGATGTGGTAGTCACGCTCCGTCGGTGAGCCCGTGAGTTTCAGATCGGCCATCGCCACGCGTGCCATCGCAGCCGCGGCCATCACGCTGATAGGCTGAACCGCAGCCTCGCTCGAGCGCACCGTTTCGCGACCAAACTGTTGCGATTCGTCCTGCCGATCCGACTGCGCGAGCACACCGGCAACCATCGCCAGCGACGCAACGAACGCGAACTGTGCCTGCTTCAGCCCCTTCATACCACAGCGCTCCAAGTGGACCCGCGACCTGATTCTGTTCACGCCGTACTCCACATGATCACTCCCAGCGGTGCCAAAATCGCCATCGCCACCCACGGCGCCCAACCCGCCGCTCTGCTCATCGCCGGAGCCACCCGAGGGAACAACTCGCGCAAGAGCATCACAAGCAGATATTCACCAAAGCAGAACAACAGCGCACCGCCCAATGGCAGAACCCAACTCCCCCACCACCCAACTCCGCTTCCATCATTCGGTCCGAATCGGCCCGGCCATCTGAACAGCAGCATGAGTCCGATAAGAAGACTCGCAAACGACCACACCGCGAAACTAACAAGCAGCGACAGTCGCACAAGGCCCGCGGCCGACACCGGCGGCATGCCGTACAGCCGAACAGACTGACCAGCGGTTGACTCGCTCGAAGGCACGGGCAGATGCTCCGGTCAAAGGTGTGTCCTCAAACGCTCCGGCCCGTCGCTCAAGCCACGAGAATCATCGCTCAGAACCGTGCATCACTCCCGCCAACGAACTCAGCCCATGCTCATGGTCATCAAGAACTCCGCGTTGGTCTTCACCTTGCCCAGCCGGCTCTTCATCAACTCGAGCGCTTCCACCACGTTCATGTCGCTCAGCACCTTGCGAAGCCGGTAGACCAGTTCCAGTTCCTTCTTGTCCATCAGCAACTCTTCGCGGCGGGTGCCCGAGGCGCCAACGTCGATCGCCGGCCAGATCCGCTTCTCAACCAGTTTGCGGTCAAGGTGCAGTTCGCTGTTGCCCGTACCCTTGAACTCCTCGAAGATCACCTCATCCATCTTTGATCCGGTATCAACCAGCGCCGTGCCGATGATCGTCAGGCTGCCGCCGTTCTCGATCGCGCGAGCCGCACCAAAGAACTTCTTGGGCCGTTGCAACGCGTTCGAGTCCAGGCCACCCGTCATGATCTTGCCCGAGTGCGGCATCTCCGAGTTGTACGCCCGAGCCATACGCGTGATCGAGTCGAGCAGAATAACCACGTCCTGACCATACTCAACCATCCGCTTGGCCTTCTCGATCACCATCTCGCACACCTGCACGTGCCTGTGCGACTGCTCGTCAAACGTGCTCGCCACCACCTCGATGTTCGGCCCCGTGCAGTTGCGACGAAAGTCCGTCACCTCCTCCGGTCGCTCGTCCACCAGCAGCACGATCAATCGCACGTCCGGAAAGTTCGTGCTGATCGCCTTGGTCATCTTCTGCATCAGCACCGTCTTGCCCGTTCGCGGCGGGGCCACGATCAACGCCCGCTGACCCTTGCCGATCGGCGCCACCAGATCGACGATCCGCATCTCGATCTCGTTGGGCGTGGTCTCCAGGATGTACCGCTCTTCCGGGTGCAGCGGTGTCAGATCTTCAAAGTTCGACAGCCCGTGAATCTTCGACGGCGACTGTCCGTTCACCTCGTCCACTCGCAACAACGCAAAGTACCGCTCCGCCTCCTTCGGCGGGCGAATCAACCCTCGAACAACCATGCCCTTCTTCAGGCCGTGCCGGCGAACCATCGTGGGCGAAACGTAAATGTCGTCCGGACCCGACAAGTAACTCTGCACCGGCGAACGCAAAAACCCGAACCGATCAGGCATAATCTCGAGCGTGCCCTCACCAACCATCAAACCCTGGCTCGCGGCCTTGGCCTTGAGAATCTTGAACACCAGTTCCTGCTTTGGAATCTGGTGAAAGTCCTCGAGCCCCGCCTCTTGCGCCACCTGATGCAACTTCTCGATATCCAGTTTCTGCAACGACGCGATCGTCAGCCCGTCCTTCGCGGCTTCGATCGCTCCCTTGGCAACCACCTTCTCAAGTTCGGCGGCTTCCCGCTCCAGTTCATCGTCCGAGGGCAGCACAAAGTCTGACGGTCGAGAGCCCCACGTTCCGCCGCCGCCCCCTCCACCACCGCCGCCCCCGCCTGCACCACTTCCGCCTCCGCCACCACCACCGCCCACGTAATCACCACCACCGCCGCCCCGACGCTTCTTCTTTCGCTTGCGCCGACCAGCTCGATCACCGAAAGCGCTGTCCTGTCCGCCGCCGTAGCCAAAGTCGCGACGAGAGTCCTGCTGCGGTTTGGCAGACGACTGATCGCCCGAACTGCTCGGGCCGGAGCCGCCGGAACTTGGTCTGCTCGAACTCGTTTGTTCGCGCGGGCCGCTCCCACCTTCTCGCCCACC
>JBGSRG010000544.1:0-4338 GCA_041737685.1 Phycisphaerales bacterium
GGCCGCAGTGAATCGCTTGTTCTCGCCGTGCAACAATCCGTTGACCAGGCGTGATGACATGTCCCCCGCTGTCACGCGGCCGTCGCCGGCTTCTTGTTGACCTTCGGCGCTGCGGGGCCTGGCGGAATGCGCCGGCGGGACAACGTGATTTGCCCTGATGCGACTTTGACGCGCCGTCCGCCGTTGCGCTATGGCCGCTTGGTCAGGCGTCGGTAGTGGCTGAAGAGGACGTCCTGCCGGTCGAGTTCTGGGATATCGGGATCGACGATGCCGAAGACCTCGTCGACGATGTGGTCGAGTTTCCAATGCACCTGGCGGAGCCCCTCGGGGACGTTGGCGGGGTCGTACATGTCGGCCAGTGCCAAGTTGGTGAGTTGAGCACGAACGGTCAGGATCTCTGCGCCGGCGGTGATGATCGCCGCGCGTCGATCGTCGTTGATGGTGGGTAGCGGGAACGTGTTCCATGCAAGCAGCTTGTTGAACCGCAAGTCGGACTTGATGCGTCCGCCAATGGTGCGCTGCCAGGTCATGAACATCGTCGAGGAGATGGCGGCGAAGATGAAGCCGTCGGGGTCTGGGGACAGGAAGTTGGCGTCGCTGCAGATGACGTCGGCACCGTACCGCTGAGCCAGAAAGTACGGGTAGTTCTCGCTGATGTGGCGGGGGATGCAGAGGTACGCGGTGTTCGGTTGGGACACCTGGCGAAACTCGTGGGCGGTCGATGCTGCGTCCCTGGTGGACTCCGCCCTACTTTCTGAGCGGAACTGCCGGGCAGCGGCGACTCGCTCTTTGAGGACAGGGCTGCGTTCGAGGTCTTCGGGATTGGCGTCGCGGAGCCATAGACAATGGCGCATGGTGTCGTGGAGAAGCTCGCGGGCTCCGACGTAGCGGCGAACATACTTCGCGGCGATGGGGTCTTTCATTACGGCTTGGTAGGCGTCTGGTTCGACTATGAGGTTCCCCCCGTCGGTTGGTTTGTTGCCGTAGGCGACTGCGCCGATCTGTGGGTTGAGCGGATTGGTCGACGGTTCGACGAGTACGTGGGGTCCGTCCGTGAGGTACGGAGTGATGTTGGTGACGCCCGCTCGTTCGACGGGAGCTGCCCCGGCGCTGGGGTAGTCGAATAGGCGTGGTTGAGGGACCTTCTTGGCGAATCCGATGATGATGCAGTGCACTGCTGCCCTGCCTGCCGCTTCGGATGTCCACGGGAATGTTCTGTGGGCGAACTTGATTCGCCACCTGCGCTCGGTGATTCTGCGGAACAGTGGCGCGACTGCTTCGCCTTGGAGTACTGAGTTGGTGGAGACGAACGCCCACAGGCCGTCGTGGTTTGCGAAGTAGTCGACGGCCTTCGCGTACCAGCCGGTGACGTAGTCGAGGGTGCCGTGGTACCCGGTGCCCCAGACGGCTTGCAGCTCGGCTGTTTGTTGGGCCGTGCGTTGGCTGATGCCGAGGAATGGGGGGTTGCCGGCGATGATGCTTGTTGCCGCGGCGGGCATGACGGTGTCCCAGTCCAGGGTGAGGGCGCTTTGCACCACGATGCGAGTTTGAGTCTGGATGGGCAGGCGGCGGGGCGCTTCTCCGAAGCGTTGCTTGAGTTTGAGGTCGCACTGTCGGTTGGTGAGGAACATGGCCGTCTCGGCGATGCGGGCGGGCCACTCGTCTATCTCAATGCCGTGAAAGTGGTCGAGGGTGACCTTGAGTGACAGCGTGGGGTCGAAGGAGAGTTGGTTGTCACCGCCGATTTCCTGTAATCGCTCCATGATCTGCAGTTCGAGATCGCGCAGTTCTCGGTAGGCGACGATGATGAAGTTTCCGCAGCCGCACGCGGTTATGCGCTCTCTCTGGGCGTGTCTCACGGCTCTGGGTTCGGGGGCGGGCTACCGTCGGGCCACGGAAGCGGTAAACGGTGCAGATCGCGCCTCAGCAGGAAGGGTGGTACGACGGATGTGGCAGGAGTCCGAGGACGCAGTTGGCGACCTTATGGGTTCCGCGGTGCTTGGCCCCGCAGACCAGATCGACAGTCTCGTACCAGTCAGTAGTTGGTGGGCCGCTCATGGGATAGCCATTCCTTCGCCGCGACTGAATCGCGACGGGTTGTTCGTTAGTGCGGCGGAGTTTCGACAGTCAACGAATCCGGATTGGCTGCATTTTCTATGGCACGTAATTGCGTGGGGCGTGATGGGCGACTACCGGAACGTGCCGACGATCGTCAACAGCGTGGTTGGAGACGAGCAGCGAGCCCAACTCAACGGCATCCTCCAGGCGGCCGCCGCCGCCAGCTATGGTGGCGAAATCCGTTCCGCTTACACGTTGATTAGTGGGAAGGTTCCCCGGCTGGGGCCGGCGTTCTTCTCCAAGTTCCTGTACTTCACCTCCGATCGTGCGTCGTCGCGGGCGACATGTCTGATCCTCGATTCGAGGGTCAGTGCAGCTGTATTCACGCTGACCGGCCTTGACTACTTCGAGGAAAGGGCCGCAACTTACGAAAAGTACTGTCTGGACATGCACCGATGGTCAGAGCGATTCGGAGTCCCTCATGACGTCATCGAGTTTCGCCTCTACCAGTTCGGACAACTCATCGATTCGCGGCGCTGGAAGTGGCTGCACGCCGAAGCGTCGTTGTATCGAGGGGGCAGTCAATCCGTTGACTTCGACGATATCGCCGGTATGCGGGCTCACCTCTTGGGCTGGGGCCAGTAGCGTCGTGGACCTTTACTTCGCCAACTGGGAGCTCGCGAGTGACCTCGACTGTGCTCTCATCCGCGCCGGCTCATCTCGCCGGATCCAGAATGGCACTCCGATAATCGTGGATGACGCCATGTGGCCCGTCGAGCCTTGGTGCACCTTTCTCCGGCTTTACTGCGAAAACCTCAGTGTCAACTCGGTAAAGGCTTATGCCCGTGACGCGTTCGCGTTTGCGCGGTTTCTCGACTCCAGAAGTATCGCCGTGTTCGACGTCTGTGAGTCTGACCTAGTGGCGTATCGCGCAGAGCAGCTGGCGTCCGGCACATCGTGGCGGTCGTGGTCACGTCGTCTCGTCGTTGTCCGAGCACTGTTCACCTATCTCTACGAAACCGGTCAGCGTGACACCTTGCCGTGGATCCAGGTGGGGAGCCGGTCAGTCGTTACTCCGCGTGTCCCGCAGGCCGACTTGGATGTTCGGGCGCTCTCACATGCGCAATGGGTAGCCCTGAGAGACATCGGATTCGGCGGTCAGCTGGCGGGCGGAGCCATCGATCCGGCCTATCGAGGTCGCTCGACAGTTCGGAATACCTGCGCAGCTGAGCTTGCTTTGACGACGGGCATGCGTCTCAGTGAGTGGTCGACGCTCCTGGACATCGAAGTCCCCGCCGAGTCTGGTGGGGCGCCGGTGGCGCTGCAGGCGTGCGCGAAGAACGGGCGATCGCGACGCGTGTACATTCCTGCCTCAACCGTCGAGTCGATCAATCTTTATCGCGACACGGAGCGAGTGTCTCTCGTCCGAAAGTCTCAGAGCTCCCTTCGGCAGAAGCTACCGTCGTTGGCGATCGTGTCCGAAATCGACTGTTCAGTAGGGAAACTGACTTACGCGATTGACGGTCAACCTAAGCGAGTTCCGATCGCAGGCATCCCCATTGATGTTCGTCGTCGGCTCGTCCGCGTCCAGGATTCAGGATTTGTCGAGCCCTTATCGCTGTTCGTCGGGAAGGGCGGTAAACCGCCGACTCAGAGGCGATGGCACCAGTACTTCGTCGATGCCAACGAACGGTTGATCATGTTCGCCGGTGAGGTGCCCGCGATGGGACGGGCCGTGACCCCGCACGATTTGCGGCACACGTTCGCGATCGTGATGCTTCGGAGTTTGCAACAACGAGCGATGAAGCTGGAGCAAACGCGTCCTACCCATGGATTCGGCACGATCGCCGAGCACATCGTTCACAACCCTCTGCTGACACTTCAACGTCTGCTTGGTCACGCCAGCCCGTCGACCACGATGGTCTATCTGCGCTACCTAGACGAGTCAGATGACCTTATTCAACGTGCATTTGAGTCGTGGAGTGACGAGACGAAGGACTACGCCGATTACGTCCTTGAGGCTTTCGCGATGACGGCGACCCCATGACCATCGATGATCTTGAGCCACGAATTTTGCGATTTGCCTCTGGTACTGCCCTCAAGGCTTCCTACATTGATCCCGGCAAGTATGTGGCGTCGCGTTTGGTCGCCGAACTTGCCGATGCCTGGATGGCCGGTGCGGTGGCTGATGCACTGACCCCCGCGACCGCTGCCCGTCAATCCGTGGTCATTCGCAGGGTCGGCGACTTTCTCACGGCCGACGCTGATCGGTTTCTTACC
>JBGSRG010000022.1:0-3250 GCA_041737685.1 Phycisphaerales bacterium
ACGCCGGCGGCGAGAATGCCAGCGCCGGCAGGCCCAGCGACCTTCGATCGCTCAACGAACAGTTGGCTCAGATCGAGAGCGTGGCCCGCGAACTCGCGGACTTTGCCAAAGCCGGCTGGCCCCGAGTCGACACCGACTCGCTCCGAGAGAGCACCGAGTACGCCGAACTCGTCGCCCGCAAGGGTGTCGATGCCGAACTCATCCGTTCCTTCATGACGCTCGCCGCCAAGCACCCCGCCCTCGACCCTCAACTCGACCCACGCCGCACCTGGACCTCTCTCACAAGTCTCGCCGCAATCGACACCATCGCCGAGCAGATCGGCCGCGAACCGCTGCCCGTGTCCGATGCTCGGCTCGACCGCACACGCCTCGACGCCCTGCGCCGCGATGCCACCGCCATCAGCGCCAAGAGCGTCATCTGGAACCGTCGCAACCAGCAACGCATCGAGAGCGAAGTAGGCAGGCTCGACGGCTCGCTCACCGGCTTCCTGAGCGAAGTCGAGAAGCATCGCGACGACCGTGCCGCAGCCATCGCGACCGCGGCCAACCAACTGCGTACACGCCTCGCGGCCGAATCCACAATCACCGATTCCGCCGCCACCAACACCGCATGGCGCTCGCTCCGCGATGCCCTGATCGCATCGACGCCCGACGTTGAGTTTCCACGCCTCGAGGCCTCAACTTCATCACTACGAACATCACTCCAGCGCTTCAACGACGCCGTTCCAGCGTCGATCGATCCGAATTCGTTGCCCGGCGGCGCACAGTGGGCAAGCCCGCTGGCGCTCGAAAGCCAGAGCAGGCGAGAAGGCACCATCGAGTCGTTGCTCGCGCCGCTTGTCAGAGCGGGGCCTGATGCCATCAATTCCACCGAGGCGCTCGTCACCGACGTGCCCGCTTCCACCACCACCTACTCAGCCTGGCTGAAAGTCGCACGCACCGTCGCGCGTCAAGCCCACGCGCTCGAGGGTGCGTTGCGATCCGGCTACGGCTCGAACGAACGCATCGAGCAAGCGAGCAGCGCTTCGGACACCAATCCGAACTCAGACCCAAACAGCGGTCAGGCAGCAGACACTGGCAGCAACCCAGACGCTGTTTCATCCGCATCCACACCCGCGTCGCTTGCCTCACAGATCGAATCGGGGATGGCCGATCTCGGCGGTGCTAAAGCCTCGCTCCAAGCGCTCACCGCACGGGTAACGGCCGTTCGCGCAATCGAATCCCAGACCGACCTCGGCCCATTGCTCGCCGCCATTCCCGCTTCAGATGCCGACCAACCCGGCAGCATCCCACCAGAACTCGTGCTCGCGAGCTGGAAGCGCCTGAGCGAACTCTCCACCCCATGGCCGCGCTCTGTGAGCGATCTCGACCGATTCGTTACCGCCCGCGCAGTCGTCAGTGCAAAGGTCGAAGCCGTAACGAACGCTTCTCGCAAAGCCTCGCTCACCCAATCACTCTTGCAGCAACAGCCCGGCAAGATGTTCAGCGCCATGCACGACGGCCTGCGCTCCACGCAGGAGGTCGAACAGGCCCTGGGCCGGTTGCCCGCGCTGCAGATCGGCTCCGAACACCTCTCTTCAACCACACGCTTCAACGCCGCGGTTCTCAACTCGCGCCAGTCCTTGCAAGCCGCCGGCAAGCCCAAAGACCCGCAAACCGCCGAACTCGCTCGGTCAGCGCTGGCGCTCATCCAGAGCGTCGGCCTCTCAGCCGACGATCGTGCCCAGACCGTCATCGGCCGAGTTCGAGAAGTCGCCGACTGGCAACCCCCCAAGGTCGAACTCATCGACCCCAAAACGCTCGGACCCGCCAAGCTCGCCAACTGGAGCGCAACCGAAGACCCCGATACCGGCCGGCTCACCTTCCGCCGCGCTGGCCCCGGCGCAGCGCTCTCACTCGACTTTGACCGCTTTGAAGCCGACGACTCGCTCGGCACCGAAGCGTTCTACATGAGCCGAGTTGAAGTCTCGCTCGGCACCACCGTGTCGCTGCTCGCCGCCGAGCCGGTTCGAGGACGAATCCCCGACAACTTCCCCGCTCCGCAGCCCGAAGGCAAAGTCTGGAGCGGTGCCCGCGTCTGGCGGCTCGACGATGGTCCCGCCGGACGCAAACTCTCGCCCAGCAACAGTTGGCTCTTCATCGACAGTAACATCGACCAGACCCACCCCGCCTACGCGCCAGAGTTCCTCGCCGCGGGCAGTTTCTGGAAAGTAAGCGACGCCGCCGGCGGCGAGCCCAGCCTCGACCACCCGATCCAGCGCATCAGTTTCGCAAGCGCGGTCTTTCTCTCTCGACTGGCCAACTGCCGCTTGCCCTCAAGCAGCGAGTGGCTCGCGGCCTATCGAACCTCCGGTGCCGCCAACACACCTACCGCTTGGAACATTCGCGACCGTGCCTTCGACACACAAACGACCCACGTCCAGCGCATGCGAGATCTGCCCGACGTGCGCACCCGCACCAGTTTCCAGTGGCCCAACGTCGGATCGATCTTCTCAGAACCCAGCAAACTCGCCGAGGGCAAACCCGTCGGCGGCTCGGCCAACAACGACAGCGTGGTCTACTTCGCCAAAGTTGACGCGTCTCGCAGCAACCCGCCGCACCTGGTGGGCAATGTCGCCGAGTTCGCCTTCGATGATCCGGTCGCAATCGAACGGCTCGCCGTCGGCGACCTGACCGCAGCGGTTCGACTCTACTACCAACTGGGCGACCAGATCCGCGTGGTCGGCGGTTCAGCCCTCTCGCCAACACAGATCGCCGTCGACGCGCCGCAGAAACTCAACGACGAGCAAATCCTCTACGCCGAAGAGGGCTTCGCCGACGTGGGCCTTCGGTTGGCCTTCAGCGCCAAGGGAACCGCCGCACGCCAGGAGCCTCTTGCGACCAAACTCGCTCGAGCGTTGGGAGAGCAGGCGATCTTGGTCGCGCGCTAAACCCGAAACTCCCCGGCCGACCCTCGCGCACAACCTTCCGCTCACGAAGCTTATCGGACGCCCGGGCCACGCCCCTCCCCCGCCGCTCCCCCCCCGCATGTTGCGCGCTCGCATCGTCGAAGATGTTGCCCACACGCAACCAAAGACACACACGTCCGAGAGTCTCCGCCGCCCCAGAACACTCTCGCCAGCCAGACCCTCTGGCCCCACACTTGCATCTCTCCCCCTGACAGCGCGACTCGGTCGCCGCGCAATGGCCCACCTTCAGGTTCAGGAGAGAGAGTCATGAATACCCGTTCCATCAGTCGCTTCGTCGCCGC
>JBGSRG010000025.1:0-3138 GCA_041737685.1 Phycisphaerales bacterium
GCGGTGCTGGCGGCCTGGCCGACCGTCGGGCTGGCCTCGCCCCACGGCACACCGTCGATCAATCGACCACGAGCACGAAGCCGGTCGAGATGGCGGATGCACTCACGCGCGTTACGACCGATGTCGTCGTTCTGTCGCTTCAGTTTGTCCAGTTCCTCAATCACCGCGAACGGGATCACCACGTCGTGCTCGTGGAATACAAACAGCGCGTTGGGGTTGTGCAGCAACACGTTGGTGTCAAGCACAAAGCTCTTGGTGCCGGTCTGTTCGCCGTGGCCCGTGGCCGGATCTTCGTCGGCCGTTGGTGAGGCATCGTCGAGGTGAGCGCCGTTTCGTTGGGTTCCCAGCGCTGAGGGAGACTTGCGTGCGATGGTGGACATCGTGTCTGCCGCACTCCTCTGTCCGCGACGCGGTTGGGCGCCGGGCTTGGTGGAAGGTGATTGCCGCTGCGACTCGCTCATCCTCACGAGACCACATCGGCGCAATAGGTGTTCAGGATACACGATCCGCTTGTTCGCGCCAGCAAATGGATTGCGAACATCCGATAAAGGTGCCCAGAACAACCGACGGCGCGGCGGATCGCGCCCTGTCACTGAAGGGGAGAGGTATGCAAACTTCAGACGAACGCGTCGATGCAGAGGATCAGTGCGGCGGCGATCGCCAGACCGGTCTTGACAAGCGTTGCGGCAAGACGTCCAACCGCCGCGCCAGAACCGACCTTGCCGGCTTGCTTCCAGGTCATGCGTCCGCCATGACGCTCGGCGAGCAGCGCTCCCAGCCCAGCGCCCAACGCCGCGCCCAGGATCGTGCCCAGAACCGGGATCGGGATAATGAACGTGCCGCCAAACGCACCCAGCAAGCCGCCGATGATGGAGCCGATGGCACCGCGTTTGGTTCCGCCCGCCGTGGCCGCACCAACGGCCGAGGCGGCAAAGTCGGTAACTTCGCCCAAAATGGCGATGAACGCCACAACGCCCAGCACCCACCAGCTGAACATCTGGCTATCGCTGATCGGCGGGTGCAGCAGTTGGTCGGTCAGTCCGACACCGGGATCAAGCGGGTCGATGGGCGAACCGCTGAGCGACCACCACTGCGCCAGACCCGCGCAGAGCAGCATGAACCAGATGCCGGGCAGAGTGGCCGCCGTCAGCAGCACGCCGCCGAGGGCGGCGAGCGATACCGCGATCGCGATGAGCAGTTCGATCCAATCCATGTGCTTCGGCGTTTGGTTCGAGGTCGTTGCTGGCTTGACGACGACACGAGGCAGTCTCGTGATTCGCTGTTCGGCACTCCCGGCTTGTCACGGGCTGTTTGTCACGGGCTGTTTGTGGTAGGTTCTTCGGTGAGAATGCGATCGGGTTTCAGTCTCCGCCGCCATCGCCACCTCCACCGCCGCCCCCACCCGAATCGCCGCCAGATGATCCGCTTCCGCCAGCATCGTGTCCGTGATGGCCAATCTCGCTTCGATCCTGACTAGACTTTTCTGTGTCGGAAGCGTGAACGACTCCGCCGTCAGAACCCGCGGCGATGGCCTTTGCTTTGGCCTGTTCCTCGGCGAGCGCGCGTTCGGGGAACGCCGTGCGTTCCATCTCCAGCACCCACGCTTCGAGCGGATCGTGCGTGTAGAGATCGAGTTCGATGTTGGAGCCGTCGTGGAGGTTCAACGTGGCGTAGTACTTATGCCACTTGCGCTTGTCAACGTCCTTGAGGTCGGCTGGCACGATGGCTCGACCGCCGGGAAGTTGCAGGCGTTTGGGCGCTGCATCCCACCGATACTTGGTGCCAGCAGCTCGAAGAACGACGATGAGCAGATAAAGCCCGCCGCCGAATCCCAGTGCGACGAAGATCCACTGCACCGCAAGGTCGTAACTGGCCAGCGGCTTGCTCTTGGCCTGGGTGTTCCACTTGCGTGTGAGTTCGTCGAGCAGGCCACCCAGTTCGACGGTGACGCGCGGGTCATCGGCTTTGCCGGTTGTGGAGAAGCCCTCGCCCTTGACGGGATCAAAGAAGAGTTGACGTGCGGGGTCTTTGGTGTTGGCGGTGGTGGAGGTTCCTGAAGCCTGCGTGGTCGCTGCCGTGCCAAGCGGCTGCGGCGTGGGCTTGAGTTTCCAGACGGAGGCCAGGGATTCGAGCCACTCGTACTTGGCCAGTTCCATTGCCGAGTTTCGACCGGCCGATGTGTCGCCCTTTGAGGCCGAGGCCAGGTCAGACTTTCGGGTGCGGAGTTCGGCGAGCGTGGCGGCGGGATTCTCGACGCGCACGCCTCCCGGTGAGAGTTTGCCCGCGCTGCGTGCGCTGTCGAGATAGACGCTGAGTTTGTAGGAGGCATCGTTGAGGCCCCGTGCCTTGTAGAGGACGGTGGCGTCGAGCAGGCCCCAGGCGCCAAAGCCCAGCAGCACGGCGATGAAGATGAGTTTGGTGGTGAGCCAGCGCCGTCCCAGCCGAGTGGTCTGCATCGATTCGCCCTCGTTGCCCGGGAGGTCCCGTGACTCGAAACGGGCGCGATGCCCTGTTTCTGCAAGGGCAGAGTCTACCGCGTTTGGGTGAGGGGGGATTGGGTGGGGAGCGGTGCAACGGAGAGGCGAACGGATAGCGAGTCGGGAAGTCAGCTAGGGTCGGGCGTTTGCAGGGCCTGTTCCCACCACTCTTCGGCCCAAGCGCGGCCCTCGCTCGAGCGCAGCAGCGACTCAAAGCCTCCTTGTTCGAGTTGGCGGATGGGGATTCGCGGGGCAGAGAAGCCGGCGCGAAGGGCGCGGGTGAGCCAGCGTCCGTGGGTCCGACGGACCATCGCCGCACGATGCGATTGTTCGTCCGGTGCCTGCTGGTTTGCGGGCTGATCGCTCAGGGCCTCGGGCCCGAAGAGACGTTCGAGTCGTTCCCAGTTGTCGCCGGGGTGCATGGGGAGAGCGTACAACGCGAAAGGGGATTGTCACGCGATCTCGGAGTGTGGAAATGGCGGTTTGAGTTGATGAAAGTGGATCACGGCGGCGAGCAGGACGAACTATCATGGGTTGGCCAAACCGCGATTTGCGGGCATCGATCCTGCGGGCCTCAGTGTTGAAGGCATGGCGTGGAGTGATGGGTCGGAATCGGTCGGTGGTGGTCGCGTGTATCGGCGGTGGCGGTCTGAGTTGTTGC
>JBGSRG010000031.1:0-6856 GCA_041737685.1 Phycisphaerales bacterium
GCTGGCGGCGGCGGGCGATGCGGATGTGGCGAGCGCTGGGGCCAACACGTTTGTGGGTACGGTGGGTGGCGGTCTGACGGCTGAATCGGCGAACACACTTCTGGCAATGAGCCTGAGCGTGGGGGCTGACGCGTCGTTTGAGACGACCAATGGCAACCAGAACATCCAGGCGAGCGCAACCACTGTTAACGGTGCGGTGAGCTTTGCGACGGTCGGCACGGGCTCTGTGCTTTACGTGTCACCAATGGCGGTTGATCTGGGTTCGTCAAACGTTGGTGGATTCCTGAGCGTCAACAGTGGCGAAGAGATTACAGACTCGGGCGCGCTGGTGGTCGGCGGCGACGCGACGTTCCGCACATTCAATGACGGAGCCGCCGCGATCACGCTGGACGAGGCGCATCAGTTCGCGGGCACGCTGGTTGTTCTCGCACGAAACTTGGCCGACTCAGCCGCCTCCATCGGCGACATCGATGTGCGCGATACGGACGGATTCATGGACCTTGGGTTGGCCGAAACGATCGGTGAGGTAACTCTCCGAGCCGATGATCTGGACATTACGGGCACGCTCACAGCGGGCAATGTGGCGATCCGGCAGTTGACCGCGGGCCAGACGATCGGCTTGAACGATGCGAGCGGGATGCTGGCGCTCTCGAACGCTGACCTTGGCAACATCAGCACGAACGGCACGGTCGATATCGGCGGCTCGAATGCCGGCGCGATCAGCGTTGGCTCGCTCGGCCCGGTCGATCTGTCGGCAACGACCTATGACCTGACGCTGCGTTCGGGCGCGAGCATCACGTTCAACGACACGCTGACATTGTCCGACAACTCGCTGCTGGGGCTGATCGGCACAGACATCGACGGCTCGAACGCGGGACTGGACGCGATGATCGGTGGCACGGGTCGGCTGTTCGTCTCGGCGACGGGCTTTGTCGATCTGGATACGAGCGTGCCCACTGCCGCACTCAGCGCGGGCGGCCCGATCTTGCTTGAGAACACGGGCGCGCTGACGCTGGGCACGATCGGCTCGATCAGCGGCGCCTCGGCGGGTATGAACTCGGATGTCGAGATTTCTTCTGACTCGGTGGTGATCAACGCTGCGGTGACGGCGATGGGCACGGGCGCTGTGACGGTCCGTGCGAATGGCGGCGATGCGGGCGATATCGCGGTGAACAACACCGTGATGTCGGATGCGGGCGGCATCCGCTTTCGCGCTGACAACGACGTGAACTTGCAGGGCACGGGCGACGTGACGTCCTCGACGGGCGATGTTGAGATTGCGGCGGACTTTGACGCGATGAACTCGGGGGGCGATGGCACGGGCGGGTCGATCACCTTCGCGGCCGGCACCGTGGTCATCACCGACGGAACGATTCTTGCGAGCGCTGATGGCGACATCGATGACGCGTCGGACGCGGGCATGGGTGGCGACGCCCCGATCTTTCAAGCGCCGATCGTGAACATGACCAGCGCGTTTGGTGCGATTGGCGCGACGACGCCCTTTGACTTGCAGACCAACACGCTGGTCGCGTCAGCGCCGAACGGGATCGACGTGATCAACAACGGCGATCTGGTCGCAACGCTCGTCGCCGATTCGGGCACGGTGCGAGCCGTGAACACGGGCACGCTCTCGACGGGCGGAGCATGGTCGGCGGACGCGTTTGACGTGCTGACGAGCAACAACCTGACCATCGCTCACGCCGTGACCGCTGATGGCGGCGACAGTTCGTTTGTCAGTTCGGGTGGCACGGCGACGGTGAATGCATCACAGACGGTCGCGTCGACGGGTGGAAACATCTCGATCGAAGCGATCGATCTGGTGCTCGACGGTTCGCTGGACGCGGGCACCGACGAGATTTTTATCCGACGCTCGGCGGTCGGCACGCTCGGCGTCGGTGTGGCGACGGGCGATATGTCGATCGACAACGGTGAGTTGTCAAGAATGACGGCGTCGCGTGCGACTCTGGGCGGCGACAATGTCACGGCGATCAACGTCAACGGCGTGACCGCGGGTGCGGTGTCTACCTTGCCGGTGCTGGCACTCGACGCGACCCGCGACGACGCGACCATTTCGTTCATCGGTCTGGCGTCCACTTTCCGAGGCCTGGAGGCATCGGCTGACGACGGCATCACGGTGGACGTTGGGCTGACGGCGACCGATGGTGATCTGGTTCTCGACGCCGATGCGGACAACGCCGCTGACACCGACGACACGCTCAATCTTGC
The DNA here is from genome assembly GCA_041737685.1 of Phycisphaerales bacterium. Classification (GTDB taxonomy): domain Bacteria; phylum Planctomycetota; class Phycisphaerae; order Phycisphaerales; family UBA1924; genus JAHBK01. The sequence goes on from JBGSRG010000031.1 coordinate 2,227, forward strand.
TTCGGGGGTTGTGCTCAGCACGCAGCCGATGGGCGGCGACGTGATCTTGAGCGCAACCACGGGCGGCATTCAGGGTGCCGGATCGCTGACGATCAACTCGGGCGACGACATTGTGCTCAACGCCGGGATCATGGTGCCCGGCTCGCTGACGCTCAACGCCGCGGGCGGTATTGTGCTGAACTCGGCCCAGGCCGACCAGACGCTGACGATCAACGCGGATGACGGGCTGACACTTAACGCCTCGGTCACCAACAACAACGGGGCAACGTTCATCAACGCCGATGCGAACGCCGACGGCATGGGCACGCTGGAGTTGCTCGGTGGGCAGTCGATCTCGACCAACAACAATCCGTTGACCATCACTGCGGCGGACCTGATCCTGGGCGGCTCGATCCAGGCGGGCACGGGCACGGTGTCGATCCGGCGAGCCGATAGCGGCTCGATCGGGCTCGGCGCGGGCGCGGGCGACCTTCAGGTTGATGTCAGTGAGTTGTCGCGCATCACGGCGGGCACGCTTCGCTTCGGCGACTCGAACACAACCGAGATGAACATCGACGGCGTAACGGCGACGGAGACAGCGGGGATCGGCTCGCTGCTTGAACTTATCACCGACGATATCTCGATCGTGGGTGCGCTCAACACGTCGATGGCCGATCTGGTCATCACCCGTGCAAACAACGGCTCGATCGGCGTTGGCAACGGCATGGGCGACATGGTGATCTCGGGCGCTGAACTGATGGCGATTTCCACGGCGGACCTGACGATCGGCGGCGGACAGACCACCGACATCAATGTCAGCGGTGTCACCGCAACGCAGTCGATGGGCATCGGCTCGGTGCGGCTGGACGCGGGCGAGCGGATCACGTTTGGGGGCGGCACCAACACTTTCCGCGTGCTGACCGCCGTGGCGCGAGACGGCATGGCCGTGAACTCGAACATACAGGCCACTGAGGGCAATCTGTTCCTTGACGGCAACGCCGACGGTGACAATGACGCCAACGACAACATCACGATCGCGCTCGACCGGACGCTGAGCTCTGGCGGCATTCTCACGCTGGCGGCAACGGCGGCGGGCATCGAGGCGGCCGGAGCGCTGACGCTCAACGCCGCGGGTGATATCAACATCAACAACACGCTGACGACGATGGGCGAACTGCTCATCAACGCTGACTCTGATGCCTCTGGTCAGGGCGTGGTATCGATCCCCGGCGGATCGACGGTCAGTTCCAACGGGTCACCCTTCACGCTTGTCGGCTCAAATCTGATTCTTAACGGCAATATCAACGCCGGTGCCGGCACGCTGGCCATCCGGCGTTCGAGCCTCGGCACAATCACCCTGGGCACGGGCACGGACGGAATGATCATCTCGGGCGTTGAACTCAGCCGAATCATCTCGACCGGCGTGACCATCGGAGGTGCGACCACGGGCACGATCGTTGTCAATGGTGTCTCGGCGGCCAACAGCAACAACCTTGTCGGCACGACAAGGCTCGAGGCTCTCGGGGGCAGCGGCGTTGTTTCATTCAACGGCACCCCGTCGGTCTTCAACGCGCTCGACGTCGCCGCAAACAACGCGATCAACGTGAACACCGCGGTTTCGACCGATATCGGCAGTTTGCGATTCAACGCCGACGCGAACAACTCGCCTGATGGGCGCGACGCGGTTCGCCTAGCGGCGAACGTGACTGCGCCCGGCAATCAGGACGTGAACTTTGACAGCGATGTGACGATCCGTGCTCAGGCGATTACGGTGACGGGCAACAATGTGACCTTCGCTCAGCGGGTGGACTCGGACTCGGGTCTGCGAGACCTGACGGTGAACACCTCCGGTGGCGGCATCACGGCCTTCAATGGTGCGGTTGGAAGTGTTCGCAGGCTGCGCAACCTGACGACCAATGCCGATGGCAGCACTCGATTGGGCGCGGACCTCGATGCCAGCAACGGCGCGATCACGTTCAACGACTTTGTGCGGCTTACCAACGACGTGCGGATTCGGACCGACGGCGGCTCGGGTGTCTTCTTCAACAGCACGGTTGACAGCCAGAACGACACGAACCGGCGGCTGACCGTGCTGGTTGATCCGGCGGCGGCGGCCGACCTGAACGTGCTGCCAATCATCAGTTTCACGGGAAATGTTGGTTCAACGTTCGCGCTGGGCGAACTGAACCTCAACTTTGATCCGTCGAGCGGTGTTGACGGACACACCAACATCCCGCGCGTGGCGACGATCGTCGCCCGTCCTCGGAACTCGAGCGGCCAGGCTGTTGCCAATCCGGGCAACTACTCGGTGGTGTTCAACACTTCGGGCGGGTTCAACATGGGCCAGAACGAGAAGTTGACAGCGCCGGGAAACCTGAGTATCAACGCGGCTACGGCACGGCTGAGCGATCTGAACGCGCTTGGGAATCTTTCGGTGAGCGCGGGTGCAATCACACTGCTCACGCGACCGGCGGGCACGATTCTTGGCCCCGGCAGCGCCGGGCTTGGTGTGGATCAGGGTGTTGACTTTGTCTCTGGCGGCGACATCGCCTTCTCGGTGGTGCCGGTTGCGATGGGCGGCGGACCGATCCCGTCGTTTGCTACGCAGGGCGGATCGGGCGACGTGAACAGCACGCTGAGCACGTTTCTGTTCCGAGCCTTTGGCGACATCGACTTCTCGCTCTTCAACAGCAGCGCCACCAACGTGGTAACACTCGACCTGCGGTCGAGCGGGCCGACCAACACGAACTTCTCTGATGCAATCGCAGGCGCGATCCCGCGTGAGACGCGATTGAACGACGTGGGCCAGCAGGTGGCGATTGGTGCGGCGCAGATGGACGATCTGAAGAACCTGGGCATTGTGCCGCGCGGGCCCACGCCGCAGGAACTGCTGGACTTCCTGATCGGCCAGGCGATCTACAACGACGTGCCGTCGCGAACCTCGCCGCGACCGGATGACTACACCACGGTCGTCAATCGGTTGCCCAGCGATCGGGTGCAGGCCTTGCTCGACGAGTATGACCGGGTTTTCAACGCCGACCTGCTTGACGATGCGGGGCAGCCGGTGGTTGACGAGCGAACCGGCGGTGCCAAGCGCATCAGCCGGGCCGACGACATTCGTACTGCGCTACTCGGTTCGGTTCGTCGCTATCGAGCCCAGAACCCTGATGCCGTGGGCGAACTTGATCCCTTCCGATTCCGATCGTTTGTCGATTCGACGCCCGAGGAGGCGCAGAGCTCGGCGTATCTCAACCGGCTGGCCGAGTTCCTCGACGTTCTGGAGACGATCGGTCTCACGCCGCGAGAACTGGTGACGTCGAAGAACATCCTGCTCAAGGACGTCCGTCCTCCGGGTGTGGGTTCGGTAGCGAACTTCGAGACGCTTATTCGTGCCGGCGAGGGCGCGGGCATCACGACCGAGGCCGAGCGGCTGAGTCAGCGCTGAGGATGGCGTCGGGCTGGAGTGGTCGAACCAAGCGCTCTCACCGCCGGCGATTGTCCTTCTGAGCGATCGCTCGCTCAAGGGCCAGGAGCGTTTCGTCGCTGACGTGGTGCTCGATGCCCTCGGTGTCGGCACGCGCTGCGCTGTCGCTGATGCCGAGCGAACGCAGGAACGCGAGCACAATCTCGTGTCGGCGGCGGACATTGCCCGCCAGCGACTGGCCTTCGGGCGTGAGGAAGATTGAGCGATAGGGGCGTGTCGTGACAAGCCCATCGCGTTGCAGGCGTGCGACGGTGCGGACGACCGTGACGTGTGTAACGCCCAGGCACTCGGCCAGATCGACAACGCGTGCCTCGCCCACCGCCTCGATCAGATCGGTGATGGCTTCGACGTAGTCCTCAGCGACTTCTGCGGCGTGAGCACGCCGGGTCTGCGCGTGGCCTTCAGCTTGGCGCAGTCGCTCCCTCTCGGCGAGCCGCGCCTTGGCGGGTTCGGATTCGGACGGCTCGGCGGCGGGAACGCGGGGTGCCGAGCGCAACCTGTTCGAGTTGGTCGAAGTTGTCCGACGGGCGCGCGAGTCCTTGGCGGTGCTTTGCCTGGTTGGGGCAGGGGTGGTACGGCGCGAAGTGGTTGTGCGTTTGGCGGCCATTGGGCTAGAGGATACGGGCTCGTGACGCGAGGGGATGGCTTGCTGGACCGGTTGGAAGACCAATGTGACGGCGAAAGGGAGACGCGGGCGTCCAGCGGCTTGACACACTTCAGAATGTAGTCAATACTACAATCTGGAACCGATGTTGCGGTGTACAACGGTCGTCGCCATGACAAAGACAGCGGCGGATGTGCTCCGCCTTGACCGCACCCTGAGGGAAAGCCGATGTTCAGACTCACGAACACTCGATGCATGGCCGCCAGCGGCTCTGTCGCGGGCGGGCTCGCTGGCCCCGCTGCGTTGCTCCTTTGCATCGCTTCAGTCATTTGTGTTGTTGTTGCCGGCGGCTGTGATCGGCCCAAGCGCACGATCGGTGATCCCGCCGCCAAGCAATCGCAGGACCACGGGAGCGACGCAACCGCAGCGATACCGACAATCGTTGCCACCACCGGCATGATCGCAGACATTGCTCGGAATCTCGCCGGGCCGCGCGCGCAGGTTGTCCAACTCATGGGCGAGGGGGTCGATCCGCACTTGTACAAGCCCGCGCCGGGCGACTT
>JBGSRG010000409.1:0-7367 GCA_041737685.1 Phycisphaerales bacterium
CTCACCACGATCGATAAAGTCTCGGTGCCGCGCGACCCATCGCAACTTCATCGGACCGATGTGCAGCACGAGCACCGCGAGCGCCCCGTCGCCCAACGATGCGGGTGGCTGCTCAACAGTCACTTTCTCCCACGGAGGGATCAGCTCTTTGAGCGCGTCGGGCGACTGATGCCACGCAAAGACGTCTCGCGCGCTTGCTTGGATCTCCGAACTCTTCGAAAACACCGCGATGATGAACCTCCTCAGCACTGCCGCTCTCAGCGTACGAATGAAGTGTACTCGAGGCGGCGCAGTGACATCCGTCAGCGAGAAACCATCGCAACTGCCAGCGACTGGCCGCTACTCTGCGGCGGGGACGGGGCCAGTACTTCTCTCCGCGCGGGAGTTGAGAATCGCATCGAGTTCTCGGACAAGCTCGCGCACGCGCTGCTCGCTTGTATCCGGTGCAAGCACACGGTGCTCTTCGATATCCTGTACCTTCTGGTAGTTGTTGATGACGGCACCGACGATGAGGTTCACGAGCAGGAACGTGGCGACCATGATCCATGACACCTGATAGGCCGTGAACGCCGCTAAGGGATGACCGGCCTGGGCAAGCTCGTAACGCATCTGCGTCCAGTCATCGCCGGTGAGGATGCGGAACAGCGTGAAGCACGCCTCGTGGATGCTGGCGAAGTAGGGTTGCATGGGGTGGCCGTCGCTTCCGAACAGTTTCACCCCGATGACCGCGTACACGTAGAAGAGGATGGTCGCCAAGAGCGTGACGTACTTCATGCTGGCGACCGATCGGAGCAGGACGGTGACAATAAGCCGCAGTTCCGGAATGGTCTTGACCAAACGCAGCACACGGAACACGCGAAGAGTGCGGAGCATGGGCCCGATGCCGTTGGACGCGGGAATCAGTGCCGCGATGACGATCACGATGTCAAAGATGTTCCAGCCGTCGCGGAAATAGGCGGCTGTCGAGTCGCGAGCCTTGAATCTCAGGGCGATTTCTACGAGGTAGATGACGACGCAGATCGTCTCGATGCCTGCGATGACACGGAGAGCCGTCGCGTCGGTCAAGTAGGTACTCAGCCCGATGAGGACCGCGTTTACCAGAATGACGGCAATGATGAAGTTGTTGAAAGATGCGGACTGGACGAGGTTGCGGATGTTCATGTCATTTCCTCATTCAGTGGGGGGGCTCTGCCATCCAGCAGTCGCGAGCAGGTCCTTGTGTAAGAAAGGACGCCGTGGAGCGATGCATTTCATTTCGGCGAATGACGGGCGTGCTGGCGTTGGCGACTCTAGTTCTTCTTGTCCGAATCGCCCGCCTCAGAGGGCTTTGACGGGACTACCACGCTCAGCACCGTCGCCAGTGCCAGCGTGCCGACGACGACCAACAACGACACCGTGGTGTCGATCTTGATCGGATGGGCCTTGTTCAACCCGAGCGCATCGAGATATGGCGGCACGCTTAGCAGCAGCAGCTTAACGCCCACGAACGCCAGGATGAGGATCAGTGCCGGCTTCAGGAACCGGAACTTCTGGATCAGTGCCGCCAGGCAGAAGTACAGCGCCCGCAGCCCCAGGATCGCGAAGATGTTGCTCGTGAACACGATGAACGGGTCCGGCGTGATCGCGAAGATGGCCGGGATCGAGTCCACGGCAAACACCAGGTCGGTGATCTCGATCAGGATCAGCGCCAGGAACATGGGTGTGATGGCCCAAGCGGCGCTTAGCGAGCCCGCTGGCGCTGCATCCATCACGTCCCTACCGCTGGCATCCTTTCCGTAGGTCGGCCTGAGCGTCCGCTTCGTGAAGAACTTCTGCCCGTCGTAGAACTCGGTCACTCGGAAGAACTTTTTGCAAAGTCGCACCGCGATGTTCTGCGAGACATCGTCGTTGCCCTTGATCAGGGCCATCTTCAGGGCTGTCAAGATCAGGAAACCTCCGAAGACGATCAGGATCCACTGGTACTTCAAGATCAGCCCAGCGCCCAAGAAGATCATGCCACCTCGCATAACCAGCGCGCCGAGAATGCCCCAAAAGAGCACACGGTGCTGGTACTTCGCTGGAACAGCAAGGAACGAGAAGATCAGCGCGATGACGAAGATGTTGTCCATCGCCAGCGACTTCTCGACCACGTACCCCACCAGATACTGCTTGGCCGCTTCGAGCCCCTGCACCTCACCCGACACGATGAGCGGTGCACCAGTCTTGATCGCCTCCGCCGTGCTGTACTTCGCCGTGTCCAACCCCAACCCGAGCCAGTGGTTCTCGTACGCCATGTACACGAACCCGCTGAACGCGATGCCGCACGTCAGCCAGATGACCGACCACGTCACCGCCTCCTTCATCTTGACTTCGTGGGCTTCGCGGTGAAAGACACCGAGGTCCAGCGCAAGGAAGACGGCCACAAGGCCGATGAACGCGGCATATGCCCAGGCCTTCAGATCGGCGGGATTGGATGTTGCGTTGGTCGCGAGGAGAAGCAGTTCATTCATGAGGAGATCGCATTCTGGGCCAGCACCTGCTCACAGAGGGTCGACGCGACGTTGCAGAATGTTCGTCTTGCCAAAGGCCTCTCAGTCCGCGCTCAAGAGCGATAGGACCAAAGCCTCAGACGGGCCGGGGCGGAGCGCGAACCGTTCCACCCGTGTTGACGACCTGTCCCACCCGCCCGGGCCGTCCCATCCGCATCAGCGGGCGGCTACTCCCCAAGAGAACACGTGGGCCGCATGGTAGCACCCGCGCCATCATCGAGCGCGCACTGTGCATTCGGGCCAACCGAATCCGGAGAACAAGCACGTCGCTCGGGCGTCCTGGCGTCCACTCAGCAATGGAAGGAGGCGCTTCGTGGAAATCAGGCTGTTCGACGGAAGCATCAAGACCAGCGAAGCCCAGTACGACTACATCATGACCAAGATCGGGGCCGCGGCCGGACGGCTGCAGGATGTGACGTGCACGATCGATGTCCGTCTGACGGACCTCAACGGTCCGAAGGGCGGCATCGACAAGCGGTGCTCGATCGTGGTGACTCCGCCGGGACTGGACATGCTTCGCGTGGAACAGCGGGCCGCAGACTACTACGCGGCCGTCGATGCCGCAGCAGCCACTCTAAAGAAATCACTCGCCATGTCGCTCGAACGCACCAAGGCCAACGAGCCGCGTTGACTATCAGCACACCGGACTTTGCCCGAACGGAACTGCCTAGAACCACCCTGCAAAGATCAAGCCCAGATGAACCCCAATACTTTCGCGGCGCTCCGGTCACTCTGACCCTTCGGCCCAAGATCAGCGAATCTATGCACATGGCGCGAGCGAAACTCCCTCGATCAGGAGTCTTTCATGCAGTATGCTCTCGTCGTCGCATCCGCACTCTCTCTCTGCTCCGTCGTCGCGGCTCAGCCTGTGAACATCGAGTTTGATGACGGAGTGGCAAGATGGCGCTCGGTGCTGGACGGGGTAATGGGCGGGCGCTCGACCGGTCGCGTGACACAACCCGAAGCGGGCATCCTCAGGTTCTCCGGCGAGCTGTCGCTGGAGAACAACGGCGGATTCTCGCAGACCCAGACAGCGGTGCCTGAGGCGTCACTCAAGGACGCCATCGGCATCGAAGCGAGAATCCGCGGTGACGGCCGGACGTACCAGTTCGATGTGCGCTGCTCGGACGTCCGCATGATGGCCGGGAGTTTTCAGACCAAGTTTGACACTGTGGCGGGCGAGTGGGTCACGATCCGGCTGCCCTTCGAGCAGTTCCGTCTCTACAGCTTTGGCCGTCTTGTTTCCAACGCTCCGAAGCTCAACCCGGCGCGCGTGGAGTCGATTGGCGTGACACTGTCAGACAAGAAGGCAGGGGCATTTCAGATTGACATTGACTTCGTCCGGTCGATCACCCCCGAAGGGAAAGCGCCTACAGCGGACGCGAATCTGGCGATCGCCGCAAGGAGCGCTGACCTCACAATGTTTCTCGCGCTCGTGGAAGTGTCCGGGCTCCAACTTCCGGCCGATGGTCGCGTCACGATCTTCGCTCCGACCAACAAGGCGTTCGCGGAGATTCCTGCCGACAAGGTGGAGTTCCTCACAAGCCCTGAGGGACTAGCAACCCTGCGAGCGATTCTCAAGCATCACGTCCTGCCAATGGCCCTCGATTCGGGCTCGCTCCTGCAGCGCCGCGGCGTACTTGCTCTGTCGGGCCAGAACCTTCCCATCGACGGAGAAAGGCTGACCATCGCGGGCGCATCGTTCCTGAAGACGGATGTCCCATTCGACAGGGGAATCGTGTACGTGATCGATCGCGTCATGATGCCTGAAACCCGTTCGGTTGCCGAGATCGTGAGCCAGGATCCAAGACTTGCCACACTGCTCAAGGCGCTCTCAACGGCGGGCCTTGCGTCACAGCTCGGAAGTGAGAGCGAAGGGCCGTGGACCGTGCTGGCCCCGTCCAACGAAGCGTTCGCCGCCTTGGGCGAAGAGACGATCAAGACGCTGATGGCCGACCCTTCGCAGCTGGCGATTGTACTGAGTGCTCACGTGATCCCCAGCCGGATCCGGCGCAGCGACATGATCGTCCAACGATCCGCGCGGACGCTGCTCGGCCGCGACGCGGTCTCCTTTTCGCTGCTTGACGGGAAAGTCACGGTGGCTGGCGCAAGCATCATCACGGGTGACATCGAAGCGTCGAACGGTGTTATCCACATCATCGATCGGGTGATCGTTCCTGATCCGTCTGCTGCCAGGAATTTGCCCCCGGAAGGGATGAGGGCGAATGCGTTAGTCGCTTCTGGGCTTGTGGAACTGGCGATCGAGCGAGGCGTCCCGATCTTCAATGATGGCAAGCCAGAAGCGTGCGCCGCCATCTACGAGGTGACGATCGCCGCGATCATTGATCTGGCATCCGAAGCAATCGGAAACGATGCCGTTGAGCGTCTGCGCCTCGCGTTGACGGAGGGCCAAGCCGAGAAGGACGCTACGAAACGATCGTGGATCTTTCGGCGTGCGATGGATCGCGTGTACCAGGACACGCGTCGTGAGGGTCCGCTTTGATGGTCTTGGGGGTCGCGACATCAAGCGATTCATTGCCGGAGTTATGGCCGTCGCGTGCACCTGCTTCAATCGACGCACCTTTGAAGAACAGCGCAATGCGGGTTCTCCTGAACGGCGGAGCATTTGGCGATAGATGGCATTCGAACGCAAAGACCGTTCGGGCTACACGTCGCAAGCGACAACTTCTACCCGCGGCCCGCCGGCTTTGCTGCCGCTGCGCACTTCTTTGAACAGTACTTCACGCGCTCCCAATCTCGCTCCCACTTCTTTCTCCACGCAAACTCGCGGTTGCAGTGGGCACAAGGCTTCGCGGGCAGTTGATGGTTGGGCACAAAACGTTCCTTCAGTAACGAGAACGAAATCGGTCTTCCATCGTACGATGCACACGAATGCCGCTTACATACGCCGTCGCGTCGAAACACTCGCCGAAGGGTTCCAACCGGGCACGACTTGCGCTTGTCTTCGGCGACCAGCTCGATCTGGATGCCGAGCTCATCCGCTCGCTCGGACCCAACGACACCGTCCTCATGATGGAAGTAGCAACCGAATCGCGGCATGTTCCCAGCCACATGCAGCGGACGGCCCTGTTCCTGTCCGCGATGCGCCACTTCGCCGCCGAGTTGGTTCGGCGAAAGCTCCGAGTCCGGTACACCATTCTCGACGATCCCGAGAACACGGGCACGTTTGAGTCGGAGATCTCCCGAGCCGTCGCCGCGCTCAATCCATGCGACATTGTGTGCACGCGTCCCGGCGAGTGGCGCGTGCTGGCGATGCTCCATCGCATCCGCGACTCCACGGGAATCCCGCTGAACATCCTGCCCGACGAGCACTTCCTCACGACTCCCGAAGAGTTCGCCGCCTGGGCGAAGGACCGTACCGCTCTCACGATGGAGTTCTTCTACCGCGAGCAGCGTCGCAGGACCGGCTATCTCATGGAGGGCACGGGCGCGAGCGCCACGCCCGCCGGTGGCGAGTGGAACTTCGACAAGGAGAATCGGCTGCCCTTCAGCAAGCAAGGCCCAAGTCCGCGGCCGCGCCCTCCGCTGACTTTCAAGCCCGACGAAACCACCCGCGCCGTCATCGCGGCGATGAAACGCGTGCTCCCCGACCTGCCCGGGGCCGCCGATTCCTTCGCGTGGCCCACCACACGCGAACAGGCCCTCGCCGCGCTCGACGATTTTCTCACGCACCGCCTCGCCCAGTTCGGCCCTTTCGAGGATGCCATGTGGTCAAGCGAGCCGACGCTCTACCACTCCACGCTCTCCAGCTCGCTCAATCTCAAGCTGCTCAACCCGCGCGAGTGCTGCGAGCGGGCCATCGCGGCCTACCTCGCCGGCAAAGCGCCGCTGCAATCCGTCGAGGCGTTCGTGCGGCAGATCATCGGGTGGCGCGAGTTCATTCGCGGGGTCTACTGGCTCGAAGGCCCCACGTACGCCGATCGCAACGGCCTCAACCAGCACGGCTCACTGCCGTCCTTCTACTGGAACGCTGACACCGACATGGCCTGCATGAAAGCCTGCGTCGGCCAAGTGCTCGACACCGGCTTTGGCCACCACATCCAGCGTCTGATGGTCACCGGCAATTTCGCCCTCATCAGCGGCGTTCACCCGCGGGCCGTCAGCGACTGGTACCTTGGCATGTTCGTGGACGGCGTGGACTGGGTCACGCTCCCCAACGCGCTGGGCATGGTCATGCACGCCGATCGGCGGCCAATCACCACCAAGGGCGTTACCGGGCTCGTCGGCACCAAGCCCTACGCCGCCAGCGGCAAGTACATCCAGCGGATGAGCAACTACTGCTTGGGCTGCCGCTACGACCCCGCCGAGCGAGCCGGTCCTTCGGCGTGCCCCGTCACGGTGTTCTATTGGGACTTTCTGATCCGCACCCGTGAGCACCTGGCCCAGAACAAGCGGATGGCGATGATCCTGAAAAATGTGGACCGCATGACGCCGCAGGCTCGCACGCAGATTACGATCGACGCAGACCTGCTCCGCCGCAAGTTCGGCATTACGACCGAGACCCGCAGCTAGGTCCGGACCACGCAACGAAGAATTCTTGGAGCTGCATGCACACCCGACCCGCCGACAGCAAATCAGCGGCTCGATCGCGATGCGACTCAAAACCAGGCTTTCAGAGATGAACTTAGAGCGTTGGTGTGGCAGCGCTGTGTCACAAAGAGCCACAAAGACTGCCACAACAGAACCGGCTCGTCAAAGAAAACGCCGTAAGTCCTGTGCTTTCAATGCCCCCCGAAGGACTCGAACCTTCGACCCGCTGATTAAGAGTCAGCTGCTCTACCAACTGAGCTAGGGAGGCCGGTCACGCGGCATGGCCGC
>JBGSRG010000070.1:0-7269 GCA_041737685.1 Phycisphaerales bacterium
GCCGGGCAGAACCGCCGAACCAACGCATCGATGGCCTCGGCGTGCAATCTACCACGAACCGTGATCCGGTACGTCTTGGTGATGCCGTAGCGTGCATGCGTCAGCCGCTGCGCCAGTTCACCGTCATTGGTGAGCAGCACCATGCCCGTGGCATGAAAGTCGAGCCGTCCGACCGGAAAGAGCCGCGACTTGGCGGGGTGATCTACCAAGTCCAGAACCGTCCGCCGAGCATCGCGCCCCTCTTCGGTGTCGTCGCGCGTCGAAGTGAGCGTGTTGTCGGGCTTATTCATGACCAGATAGACGCGCTCGGCCCGCGCTGCGCGCGGATCGATGGGCCGACCGTCGGCGATGACTCGATCAACCTTGGGATCAACAAAGACCGGCAGTTTGCTCACCGTCTGGCCGTTCACACGCACCCGACCATCCTCGATCATTTTCTCGCAGTCGCGACGAGACGCGACGCCGGCGTCGGCAAGAAACCGCTGCAGGCGGACAGAACCGGCGGGTGCAGTGCTGGGTTTGGCCTGAGCCCTTGGCTGCGCGGGCTTGCCCAGCGCGGAGCGCGGCTGCAACTTGGAAGGGGGACGGCTCACGGGCTTTCTGGGTGCTGGCACGGTCAATCGTAGAGACGTATCGGCACGATCGCGTTGGAGGCAGAAACTGTGCGGTGTTTGTGAAGGGTTCAGCCCCCGCGGGACGATGACAAGCGATACGGGCACGCTGAGCGTGCGCGCAACGAGTACTCAACGCCGAGGGCCGTCAGGATGACGCAACAGGTGCCGCGGAGCGGCGAACACACCACACTGGCAGCACCCGCAAGGCCTTCGCCGCTCGGCGGCGGCTCCGCTTTGATGGGGGCCGGTCTCGGATCAGCGCCGGTCAATGGTCATGGGCCGACTGGCGGCGGAACTGCTAGTGGAACAGGTGGAGGCGGAGTGCCGGGTGTGGCCGAAGTCTTCCTGACACCGCGCGTGATCGACCAGTCCGCATTCGACGAACTCGGACTGAGCCTTCGGCAGATCGTTCAGGCCGCAGCGCGCCAAAGCGCGGACTTGCGTGCCGCCGTGGCACAGGCCGACCGACTGCGCGTGCAACTGCAGACCGGCGAACAGTCTCAGCAGGACAATCTCACTCTCGCCGCCGAAGCCGTCACGCGAATCGAACAGCGCGCCAAAGAGGCGGAGGGCTTTCTTGAGCAGGCCCGAACCGCCCTGCCCAGCACGCAGGCCTTTGAGGACCAGGTCCGCGAGTTGGTGGCAAAGCGTCTGGCCGGTGTCGAGTCCAGGCTCGAGGCCATGGCCGCGTCAGCAACCGCGCGGGCCGAGAGCGCTGAGCGACGCATCGCCGAGGCGTGTCAAAGCCTGGAAGCGCGTGTAGAAGAACTGGGGCGAGGCGAGGCCGCCAAATTCGGACCCGCGATGCAACAGTTAGACCTGCTGGTACAGCGTGCTGAGGCCCTTGCGTCGGAGTCAGATGTTGATGCAACCAGGCTGGCCAGCGCAACCCAAGATGACAATGCGACCGCAGCGGGTGAGTCACCACAGACGCTGGGAGCGCTCGTCAAGCGCGCTGAGGCCATGACTCAGCAGACCGCGTTTGCCAACAAGCAACTCGATGCCGTGCGCAAGCAGGCCGATCAGGCACGGTCAATACTGGGCGAGAGTCTGAACGACATGTGTGCGATGATCGACCGGCTGAGCGAACGGGCCGAAGGCCTGCGTGCTGAGGCCGACCGCGCCAAAGCGACAGCGGCCGAGGTCGGACGCGAAGTGGACGAGCGCGTGGCCAATGCCAGAGCGAGGCTCGACGGATCGGCACGATCCATCGACGAACTCGGTCTGGGCGTTCGAGTGGCCGACGAAACCGCAACCGAATTACGCAGGCTGCTGGCACAACTTGAACCGTGGGCCTCGCTCGTGCAGCCCGGCTCCGACGATCAGCAAATTCCCGCACCGATCCAGACAATGATCGCTCGCGGGCAACACGCCGCACAGCGAGAACTTGCGACCATCGCCGAGGCGCTGCGGCTCGCGGCTGGCCGGATCGAGGGCCAAGCACAGTCGGTCGCAGTCCAAGCCGTTGAACCCAACGAAGTGACCGTGACGGCGCTCAGGCGGGAGTGGGCAGAAGTCGGCTAATCGACCCTGCCCCTCGCACTCTTGCGATCAGTCGCAGGACTGACCGAGATTCGTCACCCAGCCGTCGAGAAAGTGCAACAAGTCCGTCAGATCAACGCCCAGAATCGGGTTGACGTCGGCTCCCGGCGATTCGGCCGTCCACTCGTTGAGGAAACTCAGCAGGTCGAGCAGATCGACCGTACCGTTGCCATCAAATTCGCCGGGACACACGTCCGGGCAGCCCAGCGGCGCATCGGCACAGAAGAACGTGACTTGTGCGACAGCCGATCGTGCGATCGCCGCGCTGCCGGGTGGCAACAGCGGGTTGGTGATAAACCACTGCGTGTAGACGATCTGGCCGTCGAGTTTCGCGCCCGGACGAATGGGCCATTTCACCGTGGTTGCGCCGCCCGCGGGCGTGTCCAGCGTGAGCGTGATGGGCGCGAAGCGGTACTCGGGTGTGATCCGACCATTGACCGGCGGTGAAGTCGAAACCGCGAGTCGCGCAACTAGGCCCGCGAGCGCCGCATCGGCGTCCAGTCCGATGCGATACTCCATGTTGCCGATCAGCGGTGGTGCCTGCACGATGATCGCGGGCGGAACCGGGGCCGGCCCGGCTTGGCCACCACCAAGGATGACCGACTGGTCCGCCGAGCGATCAACGAACAGCGTGGGCTTGTCGAACGGGAAGGTCTGATTCGCCACGCGAGGATCGGTCAGGCCGTTGGCCAGGAAGTCGATGATGAGGTTTCGAGCCGGCGGCGGCACGTTCACATTGTTCATGGCCTGGTCGCGATTGTCCTCGAACTGAGGGGCGGCCCCTTGTGCGCGGGCGTAGAAGTCAACAACCTGGCCCAGTGTCTGAAACTGGCCGTTGTGCATGAAGGTGCGCTTGAGGCCGACGTTGCGGAGTCCGGGCACCTTGAACTTGCCACGATCGTTGACATCGCCCGTGACGATCTGGCGGCCGAGATCTTCAGCCGGCGGACGAAGCCCGACATTTCGAAACGTGTGATTCGTGAAGAGGTCATTGTTGGTCGCATGGCAGACTGCGCAGTTGGAGGCCGTGAAGGCGTTGAATCCCTGCACTTGCCGCGGCGTCATCGCATTGGGCACACCCGCCCGAAAGGCATCGAACGGCGCCTGATTCGAGATCAGCGTGCGCTGATAAGTCGCGATGGCCATGCCGATTCGAGCAGCCGTGATGTTCGAGTCGCCAAAGGCGCTCTGAAACAGTTGCGGATAACTCGGCCGCGAGGCCAGCCGTGCCGCAATATCTGTGGGTAAATTTGAGCCAAGCGCCATCGGCTGAACTCGACGCAGTTTGCTTGTCACTTCGGCCCAGTCGGTGTCGGCGTGCGCCATCTCCACGTCGTTGACGATCGGCCCAACCGCCTGCGACTCTAACGCCCCACCGTTGGCAAGCACGACCGCGTTGGTCACAGGATCGCGGAACTGCCCGCTGGCTCGTCCGTCCCAGAACAGCAGCGGGCTGAACGCCGCGTTGATGGGCGAGTTGGCCGCTCGAGCCGTGATCTGCGGCCGAAGCGCAAAGACCAAGTCGCGCACATAATCGTTGTCCGCGTCGGATCGGATCACACCCGCAGAACCCAGAATGTCATCCGCCGTGTTCAGCAGCCCGTCCAGGCCCGCGCGCCGGCTCAGACGGTCGTCCGCCCCCGCATTCGCTGGCACGTGGCACGTGCCGCAGGAAACGACATTCGAGGTCGAGAGTTGCTCGTCCCAGAACAGCATCTTGCCCAGAACTCGCTTGTCTTCAGTGATCGGGTTGCCCGCGGGGGTGGGCACCGGCGGCAGCGCGGCGCGAGCCGTCGAGAGCGAAAGGCAAGACAAAAACGTGAGGGCCAGCAGCCGTGTAGAGCCTCGAATCAGGCCGAGGTCGTTGCAGATACGCATGGTGCTTTGGGCCTTCTGGCCGATCATTGAAACTGGTCGCATCTGATCCGCTCCTGCTTCGATTTGGTCGCAAGCGAGGCTGGCGTTGGCCTCACCAAGACGAGTTGCTCCTCCTCTTCAACGGCGTGCCGCCGGGTGTATTGCTGAAACTTGGTCTCAACTGGAGCATTCTCGACGTGCAGGCCACGCACTAGGGGCGAATGGAGGCACGTTCAGGCGGAGGGCAGGTTGGAGCACAGGCGGAGTTGGCCTCTCTAGCGGTTCTGGTAGACTGATAGCCAACTGGGAGTACCCCCGAACCCATTCCGGTGGGGCGAGGCTGATGCAGGTCGGGTGAGTGGTTGGGGCAGGTCCGGGATGTTCATGAGTCTTGAAGCCATCGATAGTGGGAGATAGGTGAAATCGGGGGAGGTCGGGGGTGGGAAAGGTGGGAAAGGTGGGACAGGGGGGGGCGGGGGGAGCAAAGGTGAGTGGCCCATGATGAACGGCGGACTCTCGATCCACAAACTGCTCGCGGGGATGCGCAAGTACGGCGCCAGCGATCTGCACATCAAGGTGGGCACGCCGCCCGTCTATCGCGTGGGCGGCATCCTCAAAGTGCTCGGCAATGATCCTCTGAGCGACGACGAGGCCGATCACCTGCTCGACCCCATCGTGCCCGAGAAGTTGAAGGACAAGTACGTCGCCCACGGCGACGTCGACTTCGCAACCCACGACGATGAAGGCGACCGTTACCGCGTCAGCATGTATCGCGCAGGCGGCCACGTGAGCGCAGCGATCCGGCGCGTCAAGGCCGAGATTCCCAGTTATGCCGATCTGCACCTGCCCGAGGTGTACGGCAACATTGTGAGCAAAACCAACGAGGGATTGGTGCTGGTCGTGGGCACCACCGGCAGCGGCAAGAGTTCAACCCTCGCCGCGATGATCGAGCAGATCAACACCACCGAGGCCTGCAACATCATTACGGTGGAGGATCCCGTCGAGTACCGCTTCAAGGGCAAACGCTCGATCATCTCGCAGCGAGAAATCGGCATCGACGTTCCCGACTTTCCCTCTGCGCTCCGCCACATCGTGCGTCAAGACCCCGACGTGATCCTGATCGGCGAACTGCGCGATCAGGAGACCGTGCTCGCGGCGATTCAGGCCGCAGAGACCGGACACCTGGTCTTCGCGACGCTGCACACCGCCGACACCATGCAGGCGTTCGCGCGCATGCTCGAGTTCTTCCCACGCGAGCAGCACGCCTTCATCCGTGGCTCACTCTCCAACACGCTTCGAGCCGTCTGTGCCCAGCGGCTGTTGCCAACGGTCGATGAGTACGAAGTACGCGTGGTGCCCGCCACCGAAGTGCTGTTGAACACTCCGATCGTGGTCGAACGCATCCGCGAAGGTCAGGAGGCTGATATCCCGTCGATCATCAACGCCTCGATCCACGAGGGCATGCGAAGCATCACCAAGAGTCTGGCCGAACTCGTCAACAAGGGCGCAGTGTCGGCTCGCGTCGCGATGGCGTATGCGCCCAATCGCGATGCGCTCGACAGCGAACTCAAGGGTGTAGAAGTCAAGGCCAGCACGCTGGTCACGCGCGGCAAGGGCTGAGCCGATCGCGATCAGCGATGAATCTTGACTTTGGCGTGTGATCGTCTGTACTGACAGCCCAATGGCCGCGCGGCGATGCCTTCAGCAACCGACCGAGCACGATGCACCCCGCTCGCTCACTGGCCCAACCGCTCCACGCAAGTTCCCTGGTACTCAGTTCCTTCGCGACGAACTCATGAAAATCAGCACGTAGTACGCCAGCGTCGCCACCGCGCTCACCGTCGCCGCAACATACGTCATCGCCGCCGCCGAGAGCACGCGATTCATCGCCTTGGACTCGCCGCCCTCAGCACGAACCAGGTTCGAGGAATACAGCAACTTCTTTGCCCTGCGAGAGGCATCAAACTCCACCGGCAGGTTGATGAGTTGAAAGATCACCACGGCCGAGAACAGCACGATCCCGCCAAGCATCAGCCACTTGCCCATCGCCGTCGCCGCAGCGCCCATGAACATCCCAATGATGATCATGATGAGCCCGGCCTGCGAACCTATGCCCGCCAGCGGCACGATGCCGTTGCGAATCACCAAGGGTCCATAGTTCGTCGCGTCCTGAATCGCATGGCCGGCCTCGTGTGCGGCGATGCCCAACGCCGCGACCGACCGACCGCCGTAAACATCTGGCGAAAGCCGAAGCACCTTGTGCTTCGAGTCATAGTGGTCGGAGAGAAAGCCCTGCACCGGCTCGATCTTCACGCCTCTGATCTCGTGCGAGTCCAGAATCATCTGTGCCGCTTCAGCGCCCGTGACGCCCGACGAGGCGGGAATCTTCGCCGCGCGAGCGAAACTCGACTTGACGCGGTACTGCGCCCAAAGGCCCAGCAGCAGAGGCGGTACCATTAGCAGTAGATACAGCCCCCAGCCCGAGGTTATCCCACGGGCACCAGCTGGCGAGACGTTCTGTGCAATCGTAATGAGTTCGATCAAAGTGCTTCTCCCACCGCTGCCATACACGCGCTCGCAGCGACCAGAGCGGACATTCGCCGTACCTTACGCCGACCGAGCATCAAAGTTCGATGCCCGCGCCAACTCCTCGAACAGCCGGCGCTCTTCGTCAGACAACTGCTTGGGAATCGCCACCCGCAGTTCCACGATCAGGTCGGCGTGCTCGCCCGATCGTTTGGGCAAGCCTTTGCCGCGAATGCGGAGTTTCTGCCCCGCTTGCGAGCCCGGCGGGATCGAAACGATGACCTCCTGTTCCATCGTCGAAACAGCCAGTTTGGCACCCAGCGCAGCTTCCCACGGCGACAGCGTCAGCGTCACCACAAGGTTGTGCGTCTCGGGCTCCACTCGAAAGCGAGCATCGGGCTGAATGTGAATCGTCAGCAGCAAATCACCGGCAGAAGCGCCCTGGGCGCCCGCGCCACCCTGGCCCGCAAGCCGAATCACCGAACCATCGGTAACTCCCGCCGGAATCCGGACATCGAGCGTGCGATTCGTGTTGGCTTGCGTCGGATCGGTGAGCGTCAGCTGGCGCGTCGAACCGTGAAACGCATCGGCCAGCGAGATCGAGACGTCGGCCTCGAGCGTGCGCCCGCGCCGCGGCCGAGCCTGCCGTCCAGCATTGCCGCCGGCGCGTTGGTCAAAGTCGAAGCCATACCCCCCCGCCTGAGCGCCCCCCATGCCGCCAAACCCGCCG
>JBGSRG010000412.1:0-2354 GCA_041737685.1 Phycisphaerales bacterium
TGGCGAGGCGATGTCGCCCGGGGCGGCGGCAGCGCTGCGCGAGATGGGTGTTGTGTCGGTGGGGCACCGTTCGCGGTCGCTTTCGCGCCGACAGATCGCCGAGGCGGACGTGATCTTCGCGATGACCTCAGCGCATCTGGCGGCGGTGGTGGCGCTGGATCGCGATTCGCGGGATCGTGCCTTCACGCTGGACCCGACGGGAGCTGACGTGCCAGACCCGATCGGGGCCGATCAGGCCACATACAGTCGCACCGCGCAGCGCATCAAGGCGTTGGTCGACCTGCGTCTCAAGGAGTTGTTGTCATGAAGCTCGCACTCTCGGCTGATCATCGCGGCGTCAACGCGACCAAGCAGTTGGCAGATCGGCTTCGCTCGGCGGGACACGAGGTGACGCTCGTCGGCAACCTCTCGGGCGAGACTTGCGACTATCCAGAGCCGGCGTATCTGGTGGCCAAAGCCGTCGCCGACAAGCGGGTGGAACTGGGCGTGCTGGTCTGCGGTTCGGGCATTGGCATGTGCATCGCGGCGAACAAGGTGCCGGGCGTGCGCGCGGCGTTGGTTCACGACGAACTGACGGCCGAGGTGGCCCGATCGCACAACGACGCGAACGTGGTGTGTCTTTCGGCGGACATGCTGGGCCAGAGGCTGATCGAGAAGATTGTGGATGTGTTTCTGGCGACGCCGTTTCAGGGCGGTCGGCACGAGCGGCGTGTGAAGAAACTGATGGCGATCGAGCGTGGTGAGGATCCGACGACGATCAAGGCGTGAGCGAGTGCGTCCACCTTTCGATCGGAGACCTGTTTATGTCGGAAGCACGCGGAATGCCGAGTGACGAGACGGTTGAAGCGAATGCTCGAGACAACGCGGAGCAGTTGCTCGAACAGTTTCGGATGTTGTGGGAAGATGCGGCGGCGTACGCCGACACCATCAGGGACAAGCGGAAGCTCTACGCTGCGGGCATCGCGCTGATTCTGGGCGTTGGCGTGCTACGCGTTTCTTGGTATCGCACCACCCGAGACGTATCGGCGATCGACTCGGCGCTGGTTGAGTTCGCGATCAAGGCGTTGGTGTCGGGAGCGCTCGCGGCGCTCGCCGCCGCCGCGTGGAATCTGTTCACTGAGCGCCCCGTGCTCCGGCGAACGGTTGTCGGCGTGATTGCCCGTCGGAGTTTTCGCTTGGCGAGGCGGGCGGCGCGTAGCGCGTTGTTGGGCTGGAATCGATTCGATACGCTTCCGTTCCAAAGGGCTAGCACCCGACTCGACCTGCCGTCCGATATTCTGGAGAATCTGGAACGACTTCAACCCAGCGAGTTGATGCTGATCCGGGCCTTGAGCCTTCGAGAGGCGTATTCCCGGCTGGTTGATGCCAATGAGCGAGTGAACCGAAGAATCATGCGTGGAGTAGTTTGGATGGGGGTGAGTTTCGGCCTGTTCGGGATCGCAGCGGTGTGGTATAGTTTTGCTCTGTCTCGGGTAACAGGAGTCGCGCATGGATCGGACTAAACCGAGTTTTGATGCTTCGGTGCGGGTTTCGGCGATCGCGACCGGCGGGGTCGAGGTTGCACGAAAGGAAATCGAGCGACGCTGCGGCGAGATCGAGCGGATCGATCGGCACCGCAAGCAGGCCGCGAAGGAAGAGCGAAAGCACTTGATGGGTCGGTTGACTGAAGCCGTCGCGAGTTGATTGGCGAAGCCACGCGTATGAACCCATCGACCGCTTCGCCGCCTTTAGACACCCCCCACGCGAATGCCGAACCGCGGCGGCTCGAGATCGACCCCGAGGCCGCCTTGAACAAGCGGTTTGTGCTGGGCGTTTCGGGCGCCTCAGGCGCGGCGTATGCGTTGCGTTTGCTCGAACTGCTGCTCGTGGGCGGGGCCGAGGTTCACTTGGTCGTCACGGAGTATGGCAGGCGGCTGCTCTTTGACGAGGCGGGCATCACGCACCTCGACTTTGCGAATCTGTGCCCGAACGTGGTGAGCGCGGCGGCCGGGGCGCGGCTGGTGATCCACCCGAACAAGGATGTGGGCGCGGTGATCGCCAGCGGCAGTTTTTTGCACAACGGGATGGCGGTGCTGCCCTGTTCCAGCAGCGCTTTAGGCTATCTGGCGAACGGCAGCGGCAACAACCTGCTCAGCCGCGCGGCGATGGTGACGCTCAAGGAGCGCAGGCCGTTGGTCGTCTGTCACCGCGAAACGCCGCTGAGCCTGATTGACATCGAGAACATGCGACAACTGACCCTCGCCGGGGCGATCATCTGCCCGACCAATCCCGGTTTTTATCTCAAGCCGACGACCGTGGAAGAGGTCGTGGACTTCATGGTGGGCAAGGTGCTGGACCTGCTCGGGGTTGAGCAC
>JBGSRG010000093.1:0-4752 GCA_041737685.1 Phycisphaerales bacterium
GAACACGCCGAACCCGTGAGCAGTTCAGAGATCGAAGTCACCATGCGACCGGGCGTGAACCAAGATGAGGTCCGCGCGCAGATCGATGGCATCATCGCCAACGTGCCGGGCATCACCACGATGGTCGGTCAGCCGATTGAACATCGTCTGTCGCACGTGCTCTCGGGAACACCCGCGGCGATTGCCATCAGTGTCTTTGGGGACGACCTGAGCGTGCTGCGGACACTCGCGAAGTCGATAGAGAGCGAACTCAGAGCGCTGCCCGGCACACGAGACGTCGCGGCCAATCGTGAGGTGCTGATCACCTCGCTGCCCATCCGATACCGTTCGCAGGACCTGGCCGCGGCGGGACTGTCGCCCGCCGAGGCCGCGAAGCAGGTCAGCCAAGCGCTCTATGGTGAGACCGTCGCCGAAGTGAGCCAGGGCGTGCGTCGGTATGAGATGGTGGTGCGGCTCGCCGAGACCGAGCGCGAACGCATCGAGCAGATCATGGATCTTCGACTGCACGGCATGGGCGGCGGCACGGTTCGACTGCGAGAAGTGGCCGACATCGGCCCGGAGCGAACAAGCAACCTCATCACGCGAGAGAATGCGCAGCGAAAGGCCGTGGTATCGACCAACATCGCCGACGGGTACAACCTGGGCCAACTGGTTGAGCAGGTGCGAGAGCGTGTCGATCCGATCGTTCCCCGTGCTGGCTACACCGTTCACGACGGTGGCCAGTTTGAGGCGCAGCAATCGGCCAGCAGGTCGATCTACACCATGGGCCTGGGGGTGGCGCTGGTCATGTTCCTTCTGCTGCAACTCTCAACCGGCAAGGCGCGGGTCGCGGCGCTGGTCATGCTGAATTTGCCGTTGGCGCTCATCGGCGGTGTCGCGGCGATCTATCTCACGGAATCTCCCTCTCTCCTGACCAACTCGTTCGCGCTGTTCGGGATCGGTTCGTCGCGTTACATCGCGCCGGTCATCTCGATCGCGAGCATGGTCGGCTTTGTCACGCTCTTCGGCATCGCCGTTCGTAACGGCATTCTGCTGGTCAATCACTACGATCACTTGCAGCAGCAAGAGGGCCTCTCCGTTGGCGAGTCGATCACGCAAGGCTCGATGGAACGGCTGGTGCCGATCCTCATGACAGCGCTGACCGCGGCACTAGGCCTGATTCCGTTGGCAGTGGCCCACGGCCAGCCGGGGAGCGAACTGCTCGCACCCTTGGCCACGGTTGTTCTGGGTGGGCTGATCTCTTCAACGTTTCTCAACCTCTTTGTTGTTCCCGTAGGTTACGCTCTGGTGTTCGGCGTGCGCGTTGAACAGCCCCGTCGACCCCGATTGAGCTCGCGTGTGCTTCAAGCCCTCCGCACTGGCGGACGGCGTGCTTCCACCACCCTTTGATGAGGAGTTGTATCGATGAATGCATTCGCACAAACTGGCCTGACACTCACTCTCGCCGCGGCCCTCGCACTGGCTGCGGGCACGATGATCGCTTGCGAGAAGGAACACGCAACCGGCACCGGCGGCCACAAGCATGGCACCGACGATCATGATCACGACCACGCCGACCACGCCGACAAGGATGGACACACCCATGGCGACGCAGACCATCCCGACCACGGCGACGACCACGATCACGACGCCGATCACGACCATGCTGGCCACGGACCCACGACCGAACTGGGGGCGCAGTCCGCTGGCGGGTTCACGATCAAAGCCTCTCGTGCTGGCGACTTCACGCCCGGAGTTGATGCGCCGATCTTTGTGGCGGTCACGGGCGACACCAAATCGCTCGCGGCCGTCCGATGCTGGGTGGGTGTCGAGAGCGGACGTGGCTCAGTGAAGGCCCGGGCCGAACTCAGCGGCGAGCAGTGGCACGCCGACGCCGAGGTGCCCAAGCCCTTGCCCGCCGGGAGCAAACTCTGGGTCGAGATCGAGACAGACACCGGTACGAAGCACGCCGTGAGTTTCTGAGTCTCAATCGGTCCGTCTGTCGTTCTGAGGCGTTGGCGCTTCGTTGCTCGGCTGGTTTCGGGCGCGCGACGAGGGCTTTCTCTGCGCGCACACAACCGATCTATCCTCACGCATGTCGAAAGCGGACTCTGCCGTCAATGCCCCCGGCCACCGATTGCGCTCTTTGCTCGAAACGGCCCGGCGTGACCGCCGCGCGCTCATGATGCCCGGCAGTTTCAATGCGCTTGCGGCCCTCGCCGTGCGAGAAGCCGGATTCGGCGCAACGTACATCTCTGGCGCTGCGACCAGCGTCTGCGCGGGCGTGCCGGATGTTGGACTCTTGACGCTCGAACATTTCGCCCGTCTCATCCGTGAGGTATATGACGCCAGTGGCCTGCCGCTGATCGCCGATGCCGACACGGGCTTTGGCGAGAGCGAGATGGTGCGACGAACCGTGATCGAGTACGCACGCGCGGGTGCTGCGGGGCTGCATCTGGAAGATCAGGTGTTCCCCAAACGCTGCGGACACCTAGACGGAAAGAAACTCGTCCCGCTCGAACACGCCGTGGAGAAAATCGCCGCGGCGGTCAACGCCGCTCGCGAATTGAACTCCGGATTCCTCGTGGTCGCGCGCACCGACGCACGCGGCGTCGAGGGCTTTGACGCGGCGGTCAGCCGTGCGATTGCGTACGTTCGAGCGGGTGCCGACATGATCTTTCCTGAAGGTCTGTCGAGCGAGCAAGAGTTCGAGAAGTTCGCGACCGATCTCCGTGCGGTCGCAGGATCACCACAAAGCCCGGTCTATCTTCTTGCCAACATGACCGAGTTCGGCAAGACGCCGATCATCTCGGCGAAGCGCTTCGGCGAGATGGGCTATGAGTGCGTGATCTATCCCGTCAGTCTGCTGCGAGTCGCCATGGGCGCGATAGGCCGAGCACTCGGGCAACTCAAAGGCGACGGTGAGGTGTCAGGCCTGATCGAACAGATGCAGACTCGCCAAGAGTTGTACGGCTTGATCGATTACACGCCCGGCAAGGAATGGTCAAGCCCTGTGCGCTGAACCGTGCGCCGCGTGCTGCCGCCTTCGGCCACGCAACGCCGCGGGTGCTGGATCGTCACTCGAACTGCCAGAACCCGATCCCTTCCTAAGCACCTCTGAATAGATGCCCTCAACCTCTTGAACATGACCGGGATAGGTCTGCAGCATCTCATTGCTCAGTTCGTGGATCTCCTTGGGCGAAGGAATGACCACGCGATTGCCGCCTGAGTCTTTGCCACGGAAGCACGCGACCATGCACGCCGCGAGTCCGGCTTCATCGCCGCCCGCAAAGAGCAAGCCGTTGCCGATACCCGTGCCGGTCGAGGCTTCGAGGTTGCCTTGCTTCGTTGCCTGGTTTGCTTCCCTGATCCAGTCCGCCGGTCCGCCCAGTCTTGACGAAATCACAAACTTGCCCGCGTGCAGATTCTCCAGCAGCACCAGCGGCGAGTTTTCCAGCCAAATGTGCGGCAAGATCGCTACGTCGTAGCCGCCCGGCCCGATCATCGAAATCAACTGCTGGGTGTCATATCCGCCAAAGACGCTGACCTCGGGATAGACACTCAGCCGCTTGCGAAAGCCCGAGTCGAAGCCCGCCGCGTGAATCGTGACGCGGATTCGCTCTCGCACCTCTAGTGGAATCAACCCCATCGCTCGCGTCAGAACCTCTAGACCCTTGTTCGGGCGAGTGGTGCCGAGGAAGCCGAAGCGGAGCGGCGTGTGGTCGGCCATGTCGGGCGACCAGGGCCGGCGGTGGTAGTAGGGGGAGCGTGCTGCTGCGCGATGGATCTGGTCGAAGTGCGGCTGGCCGAGGAGGACGTGGCGGGTCTGAGCTTCGGGCAGACCCATGGCCACGTGGACGCGTCGGAGATAGTCGCTCGGCGAGGTGACGAGCGAGGCGGACTTGAGAGCTTCTACACCAGCGAGCCGTCGCTTGCCGAAGTCATTGAGGACGCGGAGGTGGACGGTGGAAGGCGATGGAGAGTGGGCGGTGCCGTTGGGCGTGCCGGGCGCGGGCGGGTTGGAGGTGGTGGGAACTCCGGCCAGCACGCGCTCGTTGGTGTCCCGATGGGCGTGCTCGTAGTCCTTGGGCTGTTCCCAATCTTCGAGGGGCGCATGGGCCGAAGGGTCGACCGGGTGAACGGGCGAATTCCACCCGCTGAAGAGCTCGGGGTCTGGGTGAACGTCGGGGTGGGGCGGCCGGGCGAGGCGGGCTTTGGCTTGCGCGAGTTTGGCGCGGGCTTCGGCATCGCGGCCCAGCAGGCTCTTGGCGATTGCCGCAGCCCCGTAGGCGGACTTTCGGACGACGTCGGCGGCGTAGACGCCCAACAGACTCTCCAGCGAATCGCCCATGGCCTTGGCGCTTCGAAGCTTGGCGACGTCGTGGTGCTTCAGGCATGTCTCGCAGCGTCTGCCGCCGTCGTAGTCGGTGCAGACGGAGCGCTCGGCGTGGAGCAGGTCGACCTGAGGGCAGAGATACCAGTAGTTGTGGAGCGTGACGACCACGGGAAAGCCCGCGCGGCGGATGGTCGGGATCAGATCGAGGCCGAGGCCCTCTTGCGAGTGGATGTGGACGATGTCGACGGGTTGATGCGCATCGGTGGGCAGTTCGTGGGAGGTGCCCTTGAGCCAGTCGACGACGAGGCCGGAGGTGGCCGGGTCCGCGATCTCGTGGGCGAGGTTGCCGAAGTTCCACGCGGCGGGGGAGAGGTTGGGGCTGTTGACGAGTTCGAAGCAGGGGATGCCGCCGCGGTCGGCGGTCGGCTGTGCTTCAG
>JBGSRG010000108.1:0-17395 GCA_041737685.1 Phycisphaerales bacterium
GGCAGCCGCGAACCCTCTGGCATGTCGGCGAGAGTCATGTTCTTGGCCAGTGGCAAGTGCCCTTGTGCAAACTCCGCTGGCCCGCGAGCATCCACGATCCGGATCGAGCCGGGCTTGGAACTGTCGACCAGCCGCTTCACCGCCGGGGTTTCGATCGTCACAAGGTCGCGATCCGATACATCCTTGTTGCACCCCACCAGCCCGCTGCCGACGGCCAGCATGGCCAGAGCGCCGAGCAAGACCATGACGATTGAGGGTGCCGGGCGAATTCCAAGTTTCATCGTTTCTCCTCACCATTGACGTTCCGAACAACCACCTGACGATAGCCCACAGCCGACGTGCCGATTGATCCCCGCCGCTTCCGCCTCGCCATCCCCACCGGGCCCCCCTCCGATTGAGCAGCACCGGAGGCACGCGGGACAAATCTCAGACACACACGAGGATCATTTGTACCATCGCAAGCTCCGTTGGTTTCGGTCGATTCCGCACAACCGCATCGCAATCGGCAATCAAATCGCCAGATCAACCAGAACCACCAGGGCTCCGAACCAGTAGAAGCCAGACGCTCTCCCGCGATCGCGCTGACAAACATCTCCACTCTTCAGGGGGCTAAAGGGGGCTGAATGGCCCCGACGAGCATCTCAAACCAAGTGGCCGCGTTTCGCCAGAGCACCGGATGAGAATCGAACGATGAGCACTCCACTCTCCCTAAGAAGCGTCCTGAGTCTCGCCAGTTCGGCGGGGCTTTTGGCAACTCCCTCCGCTCTCGCTGCAACCAGCGCCTTAGCGCTCCAGACCTCGTCCATCGCCGCCGCCGAACCGATGCAAACCAAGGCCTTGCACGCACAACCCGAGCTCATCGCCCCTCAATCCGGCCTCATCGCCGGTCAGCCCAACACCATCGCGATCACCTTCGTAATGAAGGACAAGTGGCACCTCTACTGGCCCGGCCAGAACGAAACGGGCATGCCGCCTGAAGGCAAGCTCACCGCCACCATCGACGGCCAATCCGCTGAGGGACTCGAGTTCGGCGAGTGGAAGTGGCCAACACCGTACCGGCACGTCCTCCCCGGCGACATTCTCGACTACGTGTATTACCAGCGGCTCACGATTCCCCTCACGGTCTCCCCGCCCGAGTCGGCCGCGGGCAAGTCCCTCACTATCGAAGCAGACCTGCGTTGGTTGGTTTGCGATGAAGCATGCGTGCTCGAACACTCCGCCATCAAACTCACGCTGCCGGTCGTTTCTTCGAGCCAGGCCGACTCCCTCAAGCCCGGGCCGAACAAGCGTCACATCGATGAGGCACTCCTGAAAGTGCCCAAGCCGATCTCGAAGCTGGTCGAGGGTCGCTCCGACAAGCCGCCTTCGATCAAGCTCGAAGGCGACACGGTCGTCATCCAGGTTCCCGGTGCAAAGCAGCTCGCGTTCCTGCCGCTGGCAGAGGGCGTTCGCGTCTCGAACGCGCTGAAAGCCGGCGAGGTGGAGAGCGATACCATCCGCATCGAGCTCGATCGGAGCGATGATCCAGACAAAGCCAACCTCCGCGGCGTGCTCCAAGTGCTCTGGGGGCCACACACCGTGGTGCAGTCCTACGAGATTGATGCCTCAAACGAACAAATGACGGCCGGCAAGTTTGGCCCGCCGACGCCACAAGCACCATCAAGCGCACAACCCGGTAAACCCGGTTGACAGATTTCGCCCCGACCGATCCAGCGACACGAAGAGCTCGGACGTGTGTCCGAAACTCGGGTGTCCCGGGCGGGGCTGCGAAGGAGACTGAAGTATGAAAGCACGCATCCGACTCATGGCCGGCCTCATGACCTTCACCGCGATCGCCCTGGCAGGCTCGCTCGCCATGCCGAGCGCAGCGCTCGCCGACCCCGCCAAGGACGGCATGAAGCAGACTGAGAAGGGCATGAAGAAGGACAAGACCGACAAGAAGGCCGACAAGGGCATGACCGCCAAAATCGGCGAGCAGGCGCCCGCCTTCACGCTCACCTCAACCGACGGCAAGGAGTACAAACTCTCCGACCTCAAGGGCAAAATCGTTGTGCTCGAGTGGTTCAACCCCGAGTGCCCCGCCATCGTTCAGCATCACAAGGCCGCCACCACCTTCAATGACCTGAACAAGGACTTCAAGGACAAGGACGTGGTCTTCATGGCCATCAACTCCGGTGCCAAGGGCAAGCAGGGCAACGGCAAGGAACTCAACACCAAACTCGCCAAAGAGTACGGCATCGAGTATCCCATCCTTCTCGACGAGAGCGGAGCCATCGGCAAGGCCTATGGGGCCAAGACGACTCCCCACTGCTTCATCATCGATAAGGACGGCAACCTCGTCTACAACGGCGCGATTGACAACGGCTCATTCGGCAAGAACGGCGACAAGAACTACGTTCGCGATGCGCTCAACCAGGTCACCAAGGGCGAGACCGTCACCACCGCAGAGACCAAGCCCTACGGCTGCAGCGTGAAGTACGCCAGCTAATCAAGTCAAACAACTCCTGACTTCTCCCTCGCGGGCCCGATCCTGACCGGTCGGGCTCGCTTTCATTGGCGGTCCCGACCGATACAGTTTGTCCCCGGCGTTGTCCGGTCTGATTCACAGCAAGAACCTCTCGCCAGTCGCCATCCGGAGAACCATGCTCTCATCCGCCTTCGATCTGCTGCTGGTCATCCTCGGCTTCAGCCTCATCATCGTGGTCCACGAGCTGGGCCATTTCATCGCGGCTCGCTGGGCCGGCATCCGCGTGCTCGCCTTCGCCGTGGGGTTTGGCCCCGCCTTGTGCTCATACCGGCACGGTCTGGGGCTGCGAGCGGGCAGCAGCGAGACCGAGTTTCGTTCCCTCGTAAAGTCCGGCAAATCTCCCGAAGTTGGCGGCGAAATCAGCCCCACCGAGTATCGTCTCAACGTGCTGCCGCTGGGCGGCTATGTCAAGATGCTCGGCCAGGAAGACGCCGATCCGACCGCCGTGTCCGACGCCTCCGACAGTTATCAAAACTGCCCGACCCCCAAACGAATGATCGTGATCAGCGCAGGTGTCGTGATGAACCTGCTGCTCGCGGCGGTACTCTTCTGCGTCGTTTTCCTCATCGGCCTCAAAGCCGAGCCAGCACGCGTGGGTCAGGTTCTGCCCGGCAGCCCCGCCGCGCTCGCTCTACCAGCTTCCAGCGACCACACTCTGGGCGGCACGCCCATCGAACCGGGCCTGAAATCGGGCGATGAAATCCTCGCGATCGACGGCGACACGGTCGACACCTTTCAGGACGTCAGCACCGCTGTGGTCATGGCCAAGGGCGGGCGCGAACTCAGTTTCCTCGTCCGCAGATCAGGACACGTCGACGACCTGCTCTTTCGCGTCAGCCCCAAAGAAGGACGCGAGTATCGCACACTCGAAATCGGCATCGGCCCCATGCGGTCCACGCTTTTGGCAGGCTCGTCTCAAGATGGCCCAGCGGCTCAGCGCGCAGAGTTCGAGAGGCTCGCCGCTCGATTCGGGGTGCCAGAACTTGAGCCCGGCGACCGACTCGTTGAAATCAACGGACTGCCAGTCGAAAACGTCTACGCGCTCGACCACGAAGCACAGCGATCGGGCGGGGCGCCGCTCGCCGCGGTCTTTGAGCGAGAAGGGCCGAACGCTCGGCGGGTCGAACTGACCATCGATTCGGTGCCAAGCCTTCAAGAGTCAACCGCAACACTCGCCGATGGACGGCTCGTCGGCCTGCGCCACATCCTCGGCCTGCTGCCCGTACTTCGTGTAGATGCCGTGAGCAAAGAGGGTGCAGGCAGCGGGCTGCTCGCGGGCGACGTCTTCGCCCGCCTGGGCGATGCGGAATACCCCAGCGTCTATGCGGGCATCGCGCAGGTTCGGGCGCACGCTGGCAAATCCGTCCGTGTCATCGTTGTGCGCGACCTAGACGGAACATCGCAAGAGGTAGACTTGGGCGACGTGCCCGTGAGCCGTAAGGGAACCATCGGCTTCGAGCCGGGCGATACCGCCCTGCACGGAACTTGGATCACGGTCTGGCCGGGCGTGGTCAATGGCAGCGAGTTCAGCGCCGACGATCAAACCCCCGCCAGCCCGCCCCTGCTTCGCGACGGCTGGTTGCCGGGCAGTCGGCTCATCAGCGTCAATGGTCAATCGGTGAGTGATCTGGCCGACGTGCGAGATGCCCTTCGCACGCTCGCCAATGAACCCGCGGCGGTCGTCAAGCTGGGATACGTGCTGCCAGTCGCCTCGGCCTCGACCCAGAAAGCCACGACCCAAACCAGCGCCACTTCTGGCCCAGAGACCATCGACTCGGCACCAGCCGAATCGCTCGCATCTACACCCAGCAACATCCCTGTCGGCCCTGTCCAGTTCCGCGAGTTCACACTCGACCAATCATCGCAAAGCTCGCTCGGCGAACTCACCTGGGTCTCGGCGCTGCCCACGGGCATGTTCGAACTCGAACAGATCGTGCTGCAAGAGAGCAATCCCATCGCTGGCATCGGCCGCGGCGTAGAACGCACCCGCGGCGTGATCGTCATGACCTACCTCACCTTCGTTCGTCTCTTCGAGGGCACCGTCAAGGTCGAGCACGTCAAAGGGCCGGTCGGCATAGCCCACATCGGCACCTTGCTCGCGGGCAAGGGCATCGCCTGGCTGCTCTTCTTCCTCGCGCTCATCTCGGTCAATCTCGCGGTCATCAACTTTCTGCCCATCCCCATCACCGACGGCGGACACTTTCTCTTCCTGCTCTACGAGCAGTTCTCGGGCAAGCCGCCGCCCGTGGCCGTCCAGAACGCCGCAGCGCTCGTGGGCTTGGTGCTGCTCGGCGGCGTCTTCTTGTTCGTCTTGGTCAACGACATCATGAACCTGGTCAAGTGAGCGGCACGCTCAAGCGAAGGGCGTCTCTCCGCTCATCCCCACCACTCTTCGGCCCACATCGCCAGGTTGATCATCGGCCACGCCGCACCCCATCGCGCCTGCGGTTCAGCAACGGCCACCTCGATCGCCGCCGGTAGCATCAACTCTCGCATGAACTCGCTGCGCCGCACCGACTCTGCCTGGTCGACCAGCCATCCCTGAAACGGTAGCGGAAAGCTGGCCTTGGGCCGTCGAAGAACTTCACGCGGAACCGCGTCCCGCGTGCCTTCGCCAAACGCTTCTCGCAGCACCATCTTCGTGCGGGTTGCCGCGTCGCTGGTTGATGTCCCATCTTCAGCAGCGGGCCTGAACTTGAGTTCCATCGGCAACACTGACGCCAACTCCGCGATCCGCACGTCCGCAAAGGGTGTCCGTCCCTCCACGCCTTCGAGCATCGCGCACGAATCAAGCCGCTCGAGCAACCCCGTGAGATTGATCCGCCGATGAAACCGCAAGTGGGCCTCAAGCGGGTCGGCATCCGCGCACGCGCTCGCCCGGCAAGACTCAAACTCTTCTCGGTAGTACGCCGTCAGCGTCGCGTCCTGCTCCAGCGCACGCCACACCTCCGGTCGGAGCATCCGGGCCTTCATCTCCACCGGAATCCATGCGTTCGTCGCGAGTTGAAACGCGCCCCCTTCGTGTTCACCCGCACTCTCGCCGCGTGCTCGCTCAAACGCGGCCGCTCGTTCCAGCGACGAGTCATACCCGCCAAAGAGTTCATCCGCGCCCTCGCCCGACAACGCGACAATCTGACCATCGGCCCGCAACGTCCGGGCAATCTCGTGAATCGCAACCTGATTCGGCGTGGACAGCGGCAAGCCCGTCCGCCGCACCAACTCCGGCCAGCGCTGCGCAAACATCTCCCGTGTCACATGCGCTTCGCGGTGAGTAGACGCCAAACCCTTCGAGGCGAGCCGGGCGTAAGCCAAATCCGAATCATCACGCCCGTCGTCATGCCCCGCCGCATAAGTGCGCAGCGCGCCGCCCAAGGCACTCGCTTTAGCACCTCGCGACGCCCCCGCACAGCACCCCTGGCAGCACTTGGCAATGATCGTTGAGTCCAACCCGCCCGACAACAACACGCACGCCGGCACGTCCGATCGAAGGTGCGCAACGACCGACTCTCGCACCGCCCCGCCCACCACTTCCGCCCACTCTCGCATCGAAGCTAGGTCCCCCTTCCGGCCCGTGACCACGGCCGCTGGCTCTTGCCAAAATCGTTCGCCCTTATGCCGGATCACGCCCGGCCGCGACAAGTCAAACTCGATGACCTCACCGGGCCGAACCGCCCGAACGCCCGCGAACATGGTGCGTTCGCCCAGCGTGGTTCGGATCGTGGTCAGATAAGCGCTCACCGTGACCAGATCTGGGCGCGCCGAGTGTGCAGGATGAGCCAAAATCGCACCCGGCTCTGAGGCGACAACAACCTCCGGCCCACTCACCGTCTCATGCTGCCACCAACAGAGCGGCTTGAGTCCCATCGGGTCGCGTGCCACGATCAGCCGCTGGCCCTTGCGATCGTGCATCACCAGCGCAAACATGCCGCGAAAGTTTCGCAGCGCGCCGCCGATCTCAGAAAGCCCCACCCGGCCCCCCGCTCCCGCTCTCGCGACGCTGGCGATCTGCTCGAGCACCGTCGGCGTGTCGCACGCGCCGCTCAAATCGATCCCCAGCTCCGGTCGAAGGTCTTGGTCGTTATAAACCTCACCGTTGTAGACCAGCGCAAAGCCGCCGCAGGCCGATTCACGCGGCTGCGCTCCCGAACCCTCCAGACTCGTGTCCAACACCGCCAGTCGTCGATGCGCCAGCACAACCGTCCGGTCCCTGCTGCGCCAAACTCCCGCACTGTCCGGACCGCGATGCTGCATCCGGTTGCGCATGGCGACAACACAACCGTCGGAAAGTTCGACGGGCGCACCAACCGGCCGGGCGATGGCGAGCACTCCGCACACGCACCGCTCTCATCGACCGCCGGGCGTGCCCACCGACAAATCCGTTTCCGCCACCGACCTCGACAACAACCACCTTTCGCCAGACGCGGCCCCATCTCGTCCCGTCGTTTGCGCATTGGCGATCCAGCGTGCTGCGGCCCGACCTTCCGGCGGCCGCTTTCCCGACCGTGCCACACCCTCCGCCGCCACAACAGCGCCAACCTCAAACTCCATCCGACCCGCACTCTCCTGCAACAAACTCACCAAACCCGAATCGAGCCGTCGAACACTCCCCCTGCCGCCACCAATACTCCCCTCAAAATCAAGATACAACCGCCGGTGATCCGGCAGCCGCTCCGCCTGAATCTGTTCACCCCCACCCCCCAACTCACCGCCCAATCCCTGGTTCGGCCGCCAACCCTCACCCAACTCCGCTGCCAACCGCCATGCAATCAGCACGCGGTCGTCCGCCACTCCCCCCCCTATCACGCTCGGCCGCTCCAACAGCCAATCCAAATGCCACGATCCGTCAACGAGTTCATGCTTCAGCAAGGCCCAACGGCTAGGCGGCAGCGGCTCCATCATCGACCGTAGACTTGCAGCCCCAGCCGATCCCCAACCTTTCCAACCCCATCCACCCCGCTTCCCGTGCGGAACGAACACGGGTTCGGTCGATATCCAGCCTGAAACGCTCCAAGGATTCCACCAAGATGCCCACCCAAGACTCCACACCGCTCCCTTCGCAACCACGCATTCGTTCAGCCCGCTCTCCACGCCGTTCTGGCCGCACGGGCATCCTCGCCCTCGCGCTCCTCGGCGTGCTGCTCTCATCAGGCTGTCAACGCTCGTCGCGGGCTGTCTATCTCTCAGGAGAGCGGGCCTACGCCGAGGGCGATTATTCCCTCGCCGCCGCTGAGTTTGAGGAGTACCTTGACCGTGTGCCCGGCAATCCGCAGGTCACACAAAAACTCGGCGAGTCATACCTGAAACTCGACCGCACCGCCGAGGCACGCGAGCGTTTGCTCGTGGCTTACTCCATGCGGCCAGAGGACGACGAGGTCTTCGATTCGCTCTGCCAGGGCCTCTTCGCCGACCAAAAGTTTGAGGAACTCAACCGCGTGCTACGCCAGCGGGCCATCGACCGCGGACGCATGTCTGACTACCTCCTCCTCTCGCAATACTCCGACAAAATGGGCGACGCCGACGAGGCGCAGCGGGCCTTGCTCACCGCCGCAAAGGTCGATCGTGGCATGTCCATCCAGCCCCAAATCGAACTGGCAAAGTTCTACCTCCGCACCGGCGACCGACAGCGAGCCGTAGAACGCTTGCGAATGGCCTACGCCATCGACCCCAACGATGGTGAGGTTCTCGGCCTCTCGGCCCAACTCGGCGAGATCATTGGCCCAACTTGGGCCTTGACCCCCGCCGAACGCTGAAATGGGCCGTCAGGCACCCTTGGCCGCTGGACCACGCCAACAATCCTTTCTACCATTCATCCGGATATACGGATGAATACCGGCCCCGCACAACCTCCCCTCATCACCGACCGCCTCTCGGCCCTGGGCGAGATGATCCGGCTGCGCATGCTCAGAATCCTCGAACGCGAGGAGTTATCGGTCGGTGAGGTCGCCAAAGTCGTGCAGTTGCCCCAAAGCACCGTCAGTCGGCATCTCAAAGTCTTGGCCGAAGGCGGCTGGCTGGTTCGTCGAAGCGAGGGCACCGCCGCCCTTTACCGTCTCGTCCTCGACGAACTGCCCGAAGTCAGCCGCAGCCTTTGGATTACGGTACGCGAGCAACTGGGCGGGCCAAAGGGCAAGGGCAACACGCCAGAACTGCTCGAAGACGTGCAGCGACTCGCCGGGGTCGTCGCCGAACGACGTGAAGACTCGCACGCCTTCTTCGGGCGTGTTGCGGGCCACTGGGACGATCTACGTGCAGATCTCTTCGGGTCGCGGTTCACGGCATTGTCGATGCTCCGACTCTTGCCCAGCGATTGGACCATCGCCGATCTTGGCTGCGGCACCGGCAACGTCGCCGAATTGCTGGCCCCCGTCGTCCAAAGGGTGCTCGCCGTCGACCGATCCGAGGCGATGCTCGCCGCGGCGAGAAAGCGCCTGAGCGGCGCGAACATTCAGAACGTTGAACTGGTTCAGAGCGATCTGGACCGTGTGGCAATCGCCGATTCGATCGTCGATGCCGCGCTGGCGGTGCTCGTGCTGCACCACGTCGAAAGCCCGGCGAACGCCATCGGCGAGATGGGCCGCATCACGCGTCCCGGCGGGCGTGTGATGGTGGTCGACATGGTCGCGCACGACCGCGAGGAATACCGGCGCACAATGGGACACCGTTGGCTGGGCTTTGACCAACGCCAATTGCAAGCCTGGTTTGAGCAAGCCGGTCTGATCGATTGCAACTTTCAGACACTACCGCCCGATCCGGACGGACGCGGGCCGGGGCTCTTCGCGTGCATAGGCATTCGCAAGAGCGAGCCAACGACCTAACGCATCCATCACCAACACTCGCACCGAAAGCACAGCACCGTCTCGCTCAGCATCAACCTCCGAGGCCCGATCAACGACCCAATCCGCTCTCACACTCGGCTCACACGCACATCAATCAACTTCTCTTTCAGGAGCAGACCTTGACGACGATGACGACCAACCCCAGCACCCACGTGAAGCCCTCGACCAAAATGACCGTCCAGAAGTCCAAGTCCGGTCTCGACTTTCGCGTCGCCGACCTGACCCTCGCCGACTTCGGACGACAGGAGATTCGCCTCGCCGAGCACGAAATGCCCGGCCTGATGTCGCTCCGCGCAAAGTACGGCAAGCAGAAGCCGCTCAAGGGTGCTCGCATCATGGGCTCGCTGCACATGACCGTGCAGACCGCCGTGCTGATCGAGACGCTGGTCGATCTTGGCGCTGATGTTCGCTGGGTCTCGTGCAACATCTTCAGCACGCAAGATCACGCCGCGGCGGCGATCGCGGTCGGTCGGCCCGAATCCGGCGGCACCGTCGAGAACCCCTCGGGTGTCAGCGTCTACGCCTGGAAGGGCGAGACGCTCGAAGAGTATTGGTGGTGTACCGAGCGTGCCCTGCTCTGGCCCGACGGCGCAGGCCCCAACCTAATCCTCGACGACGGCGGCGACGCCACGCTCCTGGTCCACAAGGGCGCCGAGTTCGAGAAATCCGGCAAAATCCCCGCCTTCGATGCCCAGAACGATCCGGAAGAGTGGGGCGTGATCCTCGACCTGCTCCGCGCTGAGCAGAAGAAGAACCCCGGGCGATGGGGCAAGTTGCTCTCGGCCATCAAGGGCGTGAGCGAAGAGACCACCACTGGCGTCCATCGTCTGTACGAGATGCAGAAGGCCGGCACCCTCGCCTTCACCGCCATCAACGTGAACGACAGCGCCACCAAGAGCAAGTTTGACAATCTCTACGGCTGCCGCCACTCGCTCATCGACGGCCTCAACCGCGCAACCGACGTCATGCTCAGCGGCAAGGTCGCCGTCGTGTTCGGCTACGGCGACGTGGGGAAGGGCTGCTGCCAGGCGCTCAAGGGCCAAGGCTGCCGCGTCGTGGTGACAGAGATCGACCCCATCTGTGCCCTGCAGGCCGCGATGGAGGGCTACCAAGTCGCAACCATCGACGACGTGCTCGCAACGGCCGACGTCTTCATTACCGCCACGGGCAACAAGAACATCATCACCGTGGACATGATGAGCAAAATGAAGGACAAGGCCATCATCGGTAACATCGGCCACTTCGACAACGAGATCGACATGGCGGGCCTGCCCAAGGCCGGTGCCAAGCGAAACAACATCAAGCCGCAGTACGACGAGTGGGTCTTCCCGTCCGGCAAGAGCATCCTCGTGCTCGCCGAAGGCCGACTCCTCAACCTTGGCTGCGCAACCGGCCACCCCAGTTTCGTCATGAGCGCCAGTTTCACCAACCAGACCATCGCCCAGATGGACCTCTGGTCAAACGCCAACGGCAAGCCAACGCTCAGCGGCTTCACGTACGACACCGGCAAGGTCTATGTCCTGCCCAAGAAGCTCGACGAAGAGGTCGCCCGTCTGCACCTCGACAAACTGGGCGTGAAACTCACCAAGTTGTCGAAAGACCAGGCCTCCTACATCGGCGTCAGCGTCGATGGCCCCTACAAGCCCGAGCACTACCGCTACTGATCACGGCCGATTCCGACTAAGCACGGCCAGATCGAGTCCATCGGCCTCGCAACAATCCACGTCTGCAACGCTCACAGCGCCCCGTCGTTCTTGACGGGGCGCTTTCATTTGGCATTCTCTGCGGGGATCACCACCTCAAGTTCGATCTCTTCCGCCGCGATGTGCGACGCCGTCGGGATCAGCGTCCCGTCCGGTCCAAACTCCGGCGGCCGCTGCGCATCGCCTAAGTCTGCGACAACAAGCAAAGCCTTCACTCGCAGCTTTCTCGCAACGGATGATCGGGCAATCTCAATCGAAGGAAGGACGATCGGCTCGCCCCGCCGGGCCTTGATATCCCGAATGCCCGGCGAGATATCGAACAAGTTCAACGACCCAGGCCGAAACTCAACGGCCCGGCCCTCAACCTCTGCGCTCATCACATGCACAAACACCGACACCGGAGGAAACCAACTGCCCACCGCCACACCATCAAGCACAACTCCACGAACCGCCCCGCTCGATCTCCCCGCATCATCCCGCCGAAGTTCCAGAGTCGAGTACGAGAGCACAAACGCCCGCAGCTGTGCCCCCGCCAGCAATCCCGCCGCAACCTGCTGTGTCAGCCATCGCTCCGAATGGTCCGTCGATCGCGAGCCACCCCGCCGAGCGGCCAGCACGCCGTCGATCAGTTCTGAACGAACTTCCGGGCTCAGCCGCCGAGCCTCGATACTCTGCCAGAGCGCAAGATTGCCCGGATCGCTCGGCGCGACCGCCGCCAGCGTGGAGTCTGGCAGCACCCTGTACGGCGAGAATCTCGACGGGCTGAGAATCGTCGCAAACAAACCGCCGACACCCAGCACCATCACCAGCAAGCCCGCTGCGATCAGCCACGGCTGGCGCTCGTGATACACCGTCGTCGTCGCCAGAACTCGATCCAGCTCTTGGCCGCACTCAGAACACGTCTTCGGCTTCGCAGATTCATCAACAGGATACTTGCATCGGGCACAGAACAACCCTCGTTGCTCTCGATACCTCCAACCGCGCGTGATCAGAAACATCCCTATGCCCAACACCAGCGGCACCAATACCCAGCCAAGTGTCGAGAACACACCGCCGGTCGGCATCACAAGGTTCAGCCCCGCGAGCATCACGACCAACGGCACGAGCACGGCGTAGTCGCGCAGACTCGGCTCCGTCCGACTCGCCACCCGGCGACGCCACCGACGCATGATCACCACGTACAGCCCAACGATCACTACAACCGCACCGAGGCGCACAAACAAGTTCGCATGAAACGCCACGCCGATTATCAGCGCCGCGAGCTGCACAACCACCAGCACGCGCGTGCCGGTGTCAAAGAAACGGCGCGAGCCCGAAACCTCTTCAATCGCAGACGCTTCCGTCTCGCCCTGGTTCATCTCGCACCTCGATCACACCACCGGCTCAGCCTCGGCCACCAACTGCCCCGCGAAGTTCTCAAGCGCAAGCACCATGCTCACGTTCGACGCGAAGTGCCGATCCGCCTCCGAAACGGCCTGAATCATGTGCAGCAACCGCGCAGCCTTGGGGTCGTCGCTCAACGCAACGCCATCGGCCCGAACACCCCCGTTGATCAATCGCGCGTGCTCGCGCAGCGATCTTCGCAATCGCTCACCCACAAACATCAGCATTCTGCGCGCCCACACCTTGTTCGCGCCGTCCTTGCTCGCGTGCGAGTTCAGCCTCACCTCTTCCGCCGCTTGCTCTTCGATCAGCGCCGACATCGCGCTCGCCAGACCGATCGAGAACTTGCCACGCACCGCTCCGTCAAGCGCAGGCCCAATCTGCTCCTCCCACTTGAACAACCCCCGCTCTGCGGCGAGTTTCGCCTCGCCCGGCGAGCCCGCACTGGCCCGGACAAGCCAGTCAAACTGCATCGGCGGCAACTCCAGCCCGGAACCTCTGATCCACTCGACCATTTCCTCGCTGTCGAGCGCTCTGAACTCAACACGCTGACACCGCGACCGGATCGTGGTCAGCAGTCGCTCCTCGCTCGACGTGATCAGAATCAGCAGCGTGCCCTCGGGCGGTTCTTCGACCGTCTTGAGCAACGCGTTCTGGCTCGCATCGTTGAGCAGTTCCGCCTCTTCAACGACAAACACCTTGCCGATCGCTGTCTTCGAGTGCATCACTCGCGCTCGCTGCGCAGGCTCTACCAAAAACTCCTGCACGACTTCCTTGGCGATCGAGGTCTGCTTGCTACGCCGAACCGTGTCCTCTGCGCTAAACGCCGCGAGTTCTTTGCTCACCATGTGCAGATCCGGATGCGAACCCAGCGAAATCAGCCTCTGCGTCTGGCTCTCCGGATCAGGCCGAAGTTCGCCGCCCAGGTCAGGCTCTGTGGTCGGGTCCAGCAACATACCCGCAAACGCAACCGCCGTGGTTCGCTTGCCCACCCCCGCCGGCCCCGAGAATATCCAAGCATGATGCACGCGCCCGCACGCCATCGCCGCCTTAAGCGTGCCGATCGCGCGCTGCTGACCGATGATCGAATCAAATGTGGGCGCGGGTCGAACCTGCCCGCTGGGATCTTCCGCGCTCGCGTCCCCGCGGCTCTTCCCGGCCCCGCGTGCGTCCGTTGCTAACCGTGCCGACGACAGCAGGCTCATGCCCCCCGAGTCCTGCGAGTCGGGACCGTCGGCGGTCGTTTGTTTCGAGCGTGTCGCCGCTTTCTTGGCCATAGGCCAGAGGGTAGTCGCCTTGAGTACAACCACCCCAGCGACCCCTCGCACCGCCCTTCGCTCAGATGCTCTTGAGCTTGTTACGGGCGTTGAACGCCGCGATCTTGTAGCACTCGGCCAACGTCGGATAGTTGAACACCGTGTTGATGAAATACTCAACCGTGCCCTTATAGGCCATCACCGCCTGCCCGATGTGGACGATCTCCGTCGCGTTGGTGCCGATCACATGGACACCCAGCACCGCGTGCGACTCTTGGTGGATCAGCATCTTCAACATGCCAATCTCGTCTTCCAGAAGATGCCCGCGCGCCGTCTCCTTGTACATCGCGATCCCCGCCTCATACGGAATGCCCGCCTGCGTCAGCCGCTCCTCCGTCCATCCGACCATCGAAATCTCGGGGATCGAGTAGATGCCGTAAGGAAAGAGCTCCGGCACGCTGTCGGCCCGCTCGTCAAACATGTGGCACGTCGCCAGCCGACCCTGCTCCATGCTCGTGCTCGCGAGCGCCGGAAAGCCGATCACATCGCCCACGGCGTACACACCCGCAAGCGGTTTCTCATCCTTGTCCAGCACCTGATACGACTCGTTGACACTGATACGCCCGCGATTGTCCGCGCTCAGGCCGTACGCCTGCAGATTCAGTTTCTCCGTTGCGCCCTGCCGGCCGATGCAGTACAGCAAACACTCGGCCCGCAGCGTCTTGCCGCTCTCCAGCACCGCCTCCACCAGTTCCTGACTCCCTTCGCCCGACGGACGCGCGCCCGGCGGCGGCGGCACACGCTTGATACTCACCACCTTCTCGCCCAGCCGCAGCGTCACGCCCATCTGCCGAAGGTGATACTGCAGCGCTTCACAGATCTCCGAATCGATAAACTCAAGCAGGCGGTTGCGACCCTCCACCAGCGTCACGCGAACACCCAACGCCGCGAGCATCGACGCGTACTCCGTGCCGATCACGCCGCCGCCTACCACGATCATGCTCGCGGGCAAAAACGGCAGGTGCAGCAGTTCATCCGACGTGATGATCCGTGACTGGTCAAACTCCGTGTTCGAGGGCTTGGCCGGCGTGGTGCCAGTCGCAAGCAATACCGCACCCGCGCGGATCGTCTCCACGTTCTCGTCGTGCCCAACGACGTTGACAACTTTGTCGCCGGGAGTAGGGGCAATGTCAAGCCCACCCTCGCTCGTCGCCGTAGGGTCGCCCGGCTTGCCCGGCTCCTCAATCCAGCCGAGCGAACCCGTGCCTCGCCGAAGTTCGATACCGTTCGAGGCAAACTGCGAACGAACCAGATCCACCTCCGCCCGAATCACCCGCTGGCAAGAACTCGTCAGTTCTTGCAACGTCTTCTTGCGGTCCACGGGCCGATACTGGCCGTCCGAGCCAAGCGCCTTGCGCGAAGCAAGCACGTCCAGCACCGCCTCGCGCAGCGCCTTCGACGGGATCGTCCCGGTGTTGATCGCCACCCCGCCAACCACTTCCATGCGCTCGATCACGCACACGCTCTTGCCGAGTTTCGCGGCCTGAATCGCCGCCTTCTGTCCGCCCGGCCCAGAACCGATGACAACCAGATCAAATCGACGCATAACGCGGGTCACTCCTCCCGGGCGTCGGTTGCGTTTGGCGACCGATCCATTCCCGCGACCCACAGTGTATCGGTTTCCGTGGCCGACCGCCCCCACGCATCTCTAGGCTGGAAGTTCAACATCGGGGATCGACCCAAACGCGATCCGCATCGGCGCCGTCGAACGTGAGGCGTGCATCGAGGCCGGATAGACCGTGTTCCGACCATACTTGCCGTTGATCGCGTCCATCGCCTTGCCCAGAGGCGACTCCGCAGGTCGCTCATCAAACAGCGAACCCGTCGTCGCCCAGATCGGTTCGAGCGCGTCGAGCGTCACGCCGACCTTCATCGGTGCAACACCGCCCAGCTGGTTCATCGCCTGGTCAAACAGCGCAGTGAGCACACGCAACAGCTGGATCGTGTCGGCCGTAGCCACGGGCAACACCGCCCGCGCCTTGCCACCCTTGCCCTTGCGAGATGTCGGATCCGTCTCATCGCCCAATCCCGCGGCCCAGCCACCTCCACCCCCTTGGCCAGCGCCCCGTATCGCCACCCGCAGTTCGCCCGCAACAAAGCCCTTCTGCCTCGCTCGCGTTGTGGCCTTGTGTAAAAGCCGGAT
Source organism: Phycisphaerales bacterium (assembly GCA_041737685.1). GTDB lineage: Bacteria > Planctomycetota > Phycisphaerae > Phycisphaerales > UBA1924 > JAHBK01. The sequence goes on from JBGSRG010000108.1 coordinate 15,909, forward strand.
CAACACCCCGCGTGCCCCCTCCGCCGTGCGTAGGTCCGGGCTGAGGACGTGCTCGTGCCCGATCGAGCGAGTCACATTCGCACGCTCGTGTACAGGGCGCCCGCGCAGCCAGTGATACCACTCCGCACCGATCACCGAACCCCAAATCTGCGTCAGTTCCTTCTCGCTGCGCGCCAGCAAATCGGCAATGGTTCGGATGCCAACCGCGTGCAGCCTTCCCTCCATCTTGCCGCCAACACCCGCCAGTTCTCGCACGCCCAGCGACTCAATCTTGCCCGCCAGATCCTCATCACGCAGCACCACCAGCCCATCGGGTTTTTGCATGTCACTAGCCAGTTTGGCCAGCACCCGGTTGGGCGCAAGGCCCACCGAGCACGTCAATCGTCCGCCCACCCGATCCAGAATCGCCCGCTTGCACGCGTGCGCCAAGCGCACCGCCTCTTCTGGCACCTGCTGCGCCCCCAGCAGCCGACTCTCCATCTCGTCGATCGACCAGACCCGCTGCACCGGCACAACCGTATCCACCGCCGCAACAATCTCGTGGTGCAACTGCACGTATCGCTCCGGGCGCGCCTGCACCATCACCAGACCGCTCGGAAACTCAACGCTGGGTGGGCACATCCGCCGAGCGTCGCTCACACGAACCCCGGTCTTCACACCAAATCGCTTCGCTTCCACACTCGCCGCGATCACGAACGTCGTCTCGGCTTCGAGCGGCACCACCGCCACCGGCCGCCCGCGCAACTCCGGCCGATCGTTCTGCTCGCATGACGCAAAGTACGAGTTCAAGTCGAGATAGAGCGTGCGAAGCGGCATAACGCGACAGTCCAGAACAGACAAAGCACATGCAACAGACAGAGCAGCCCCAGACCTTGAGCCCGCGTTGACCCACGCGCTCCCTCCCCCCCCCGCCCGAGCCTCACGCCAAAATCGGCATACGTAACGTCTTCGTGCCCTCCACAGATGCACCATCCGCGCCGTCCGCTCCACAGCGTACCACCGCCGAGCCCGACATTGAACCGGCCAGGTTCACTGCGACGCGAACCCAGCCCTTTCAAGGCCGACCCAACACGCTCAGCCCGCATCATCGACCGCCGAAACCCCATCGCCATCCCTCTTCCCAGTACCCAAACCATCCGAACCCTCAGCCACCAGCCCCTCGCCCAACAGATCCAGCAGCCCCGACGCCGAGCCACCACGATCTACTCCGCCGTCGCCCTCAACACACGGGTCGCGCGTCGACAAAATCGCCTCGTCAACATACGGCCGCACCAGCGGCCAATCCCGCGAGACCACACCCGAACCACGCAAAAACGGAATGCCAACCGCGAAGAACACCTCCTCCAAAATCCGGTCGTTACCACCGCCGGGCGTGCGAATGTCCCGCGCCAAGTGCGGGCGGCCGATCTCCAGCGCCAGCACCGGCCGCCAAGTACGCCCATCGCACAGCAACACATCGACCGCTCGCCAACGAACCCGCCGACGCC
>JBGSRG010000164.1:0-3388 GCA_041737685.1 Phycisphaerales bacterium
GCCATGGGTGAGCGAGCGGGGGAGGGGGGGGGCGAGAAGTCAGACAGAAGGTGGCATAACCGGCGGCGGGCGCGGGGCGGGGCGGGGCGGGGCGGGAGCATCACCATGGGCAGCCAAACAACTCTGTCCAGCATGTGAATCTCTCATCGGGATCGAGTACCCCCTGTCGGCTGCACCCGAGTCAGGGGAACTGTACAACCTGTGGGGGTGAAGAAGCTGTCGGTACCGATTGATTGTGGTAAATGATTCTCAGATTCCGCTTGCGATGGAACCCGATGACCAGAAGAATGCGGAAGTACCCGCACAGGCTTCTCGGGAGAAAGTCTGCCGCGGGTGTCGAGTGTGTCGATAGCGACAAGGCCACCGTTTTGCCTGTCGAATGCAGCGCACACACGACACCAGTGCATCGGCGCTTTGAGTGTGAACGCGGTCGGTAATTCGGGGAGAGAGCACTTGCGAGCGAACGCGCTCGCCGAGGATGGAAGATGAACGTGTCCGGCCATGTCAGCAGCTCGCAAGCCTACCAAATCTACCTGTACCGACAGGCGCTGCACCCCGAGACCTTTGCGCTGCGAGCCCGGCGCTCAATCAAGCACAACGCGTACGAGTTGGAGTTGTGGCTCACCCCCGGCGGCCACGTCGCCCGCTTCTCCCACGCCGGTTTTTGCTGCTGCGAACTGGTAACAGACCTTGAGGATCGCCTGCCGATGGAAGGGGCCGTCACGGGCTTTGCCTGCGCCGGCGAGCATGAGTTCGAGCATCGCTTCGCGACCGAGCGGATGACCTATATCACCAGCGTGCAGACGGAGAACCTCAGCGACAACCTCTACCGGGCAACGCTGGATGAGATGACAGATTTCGCCAAAGAGACCGGCGCACTGGCCTTTGCCTGGAACGACACGATCCCGCCGGCCTCAGATAGGTACACCGACCAGTACAGCGCCAGAACAATCAGCGCCTACGGATCCAGTTCCCCAAGCAGCAACGGGGACGGGAACGGCCGAGCGGCTCATGGCATCGCAGCAAATGGGTTTGGATTGAACGGAACCGCGAACAACGGCCACGCGAACAACGGCCACGCAAGCAACGGTCATGCACACAACGGCCACGCCGGTAACGGTTTCGGTAGCAACGGACACGCCATCACCTCCGTCAAACACCGCGCCGCCCGGCCCACAAGCAATCTCTCGCTGCTCGACATTCAGCGCCTGAAGAAGGAAGTGCACTGTCACTCCTATCACCTGATCGCCAGTCAGGGGCTTGTGCTTCGCACCCAGACCATTTTCGAGCACGCATGAACCCGCCATGCTCGGCCACAGGCCCGGTCTAAACTTCTGTCTGTACCCGACCGATCTCTCGGCTTCGGCTCATCCAATGACCATGCGCTCGCTTCATTGCCGTCCGACTCGAATTACCACGCCCCGCTGAGGGGAGTTGGCGATCGATCGGTCCGCCGCGTGGCACAAGCACCCGCCGGCCTTCTCCATCACCAACCAAGCCCTCGACGGGGCGAATCCTTCCACGGCTTCGTGCAGGTATGGCCGCGCCCACTCCCTTACGATCGCCCTGTCCGACGACGCACCCGACCCCTCGTTTCCGCACACGCACCCCCCTCCCCCCCCCCCCCCGGCGTCCGAACGCCCCAGACCAGCCCAGGCAGGTTCCCGACCATGAGCACCGAGCAACAAACACCCCAGTCCTCGACCGCGCCGACCAATGGCGCTCCCGCAGCAGCCGAGAGCGGACGCAGTTACAAAGAAACGCTAAACCTCCCCAAGACCTCTTTCCCCATGAAGGCGAACCTCGTGCAGAACGAGCCGGCGAGCCTGAAGCGCTGGGCGGGGCTTGCGGCCGGGCAGGGCCTCTACCGCGCCCTCACCAACGCACGCAAGCAAAGCAACTCCGGCAAGTTCGTCTTTCACGACGGCCCACCCTATGCCAACGGCTCGATCCACATGGGCCACTTGATGAACAAGACGCTCAAGGACTTCGTGGTTCGGTCCAAGGCGATGGCGGGCTTGCACTGCTCCTATGTGCCCGGCTGGGATTGTCACGGCTTGCCCATCGAGCACAAAGTGATGACCGAGCTCAAGGACGCCGGCAAGCTCGACAAGCTGATGGGCTTGGAAGAGGGCGCCCGCAAGATGGCCGTGCGCCGCGAGTGCAAGAAGTACGCCGAGAGATTCGTCAAACTGCACATCAACCAGATGTCGCGGCTGCTCACGCTCGCCGACTACGACGACCCGTATCTCACCATGAACCCCGCGTTTGAAGGGGCCACGCTGGAAGTGCTGGCCGACCTCGTCGAGCAGGGCCTGGTCTACCGCGCTCTCAAGCCGGTGCATTGGAGCGTGGACAACCAGACGGCGCTGGCCGAGGCCGAACTCGAGTACGAAGACCGCGAAGACCTCAGCGTGTATGTGGACTTCGAAGCCGAGAGCGCCGACGACGTCTACGACGCCTTCGGGCTGTTCGACGAAGCGGAGACGGACAGCCCAGGCGTCAGCGAGAGCGACGCAGCCATCCCCGGCGATGCCTACGGCGAAGACTCCGAGTCGAACCGTCCCACCCAGCGCCCCAGCTTCATGATCTGGACCACCACGCCTTGGACGCTCCCGGCGAACCTCGCCGTCGCGGTCAACCCGCGCTTCGAGTACGCCCTGGTCAAGATCGACGGCAATGTCACGGTCCTCGCTGCGGCGGCCGTCGAACGCGTCACCAGGGCCGCCAAGTCTGAGGACGTGAAAGTGCTGGCCACCGCTAGCGGAAACAAACTCCTCGGCCTGCGCTACCGCCACCCGTTCGTGGACGCCAACGTTCACAACCTGCGAACAGAAGGTGAGATGACGACGCTGGATGTGGGCGGTCCGGTGTTCACCATCGTCGCCGCCGAGTACGTCACGCTCGACGACGGCACCGGACTCGTCCACACCGCCCCGGGCCACGGCACCGAGGACTATCAGACCGGCCTGCGAGAGGGCCTGCCGATCTACTGCCCCGTCCGCGGCGACGGAACGTACGACGATACCGTCCCCGCCTGGCTCCGCGGCAAGTCCATCTGGAAAGCCAACGCCGAGGTTGCTCAGCACCTGCGCCAGAGCGGCCACATGTTCTTCGATCACGTCTTCACGCACAGCTACCCGCACGACTGGCGGAGCAAGGGGCCGGTCATCTTCCGCTGCACCAAGCAGTGGTTCGTCAGCGTTGACGGCGCCGCGGGCCAGACCGGCGCTCCGGGCAGCACACGCAACCTGCGCGAGATGGCCCTGAACGCGATCAACGCCCAATCAAACATTGAGGCAGTCAACTTCGTCCCCGAATGGGGCCGCAATCGCATGAGAGGAATGCTCGACGCACGCCCCGACTGGTGCATCTCACGCCAGCGCGC
>JBGSRG010000187.1:0-2838 GCA_041737685.1 Phycisphaerales bacterium
GGGGGTCGCCCGACGAACCGCCAACTGTCGGATGTAGCCGCGTGCACCGGCCGGAGCCGAGACCAGATGGCCGTAGACCTTGCCGTCGGCAGACTTCAGCGTCTCGACCACGGGCAGTCGCGTTCCGCCGGGCAAGGACGCGTCGAGCAGCGGCCAGTAGTGCGCACCCTCGCGTCGCAACACGCTGGCGGCAAGGAGTTTGCTTGGGGCGTTCAGCACCGCAGCTTTGCCCGTGCTGTCAGGGGTTACCTCGTCAGCCTTGACAAAGGCCACCATTCCGGGCAGATACTCGACGCGAACAAAGCCTGCAACTTCGCCGTCAACTCGCAGAATCTGGTTGGGCTTGACGTTCGCCACGGCGTAGAGCGCGTCGCTGTCGCCGCAGCGAATCTCGGTCTCGCGCAGGGCGACCACGTTGTACGCCGGGACAGATTTCACCTGAGCCTGGGCGTGCGCGTGTTGTGGTAGGCCAACCAACCCCATGCTGGCCACGCCAACCTGAATCGCAAAGGCCGAAACGAACGTTGCCAGCACGGACGCTCGGCCGGATGACGTTGCACGCAAAGTGAGCATTGGACCAGACCTCCGTATCGGTGTGATTCGATCACGAACCGCCTCATGGTACCGGCGATGCGCTCTCCGAGCGCGTTGTGCGAGAAGCGGCTCTGTGGGAATGGTTGCTTTGATTCCCCACCCGGCACCCCTTACCGTTGGCGAACCTATGACCCACGCTGCACGGCGCCCCTTCCGGGCTTCATCCCACCGCGTTTCCCTCGTGGCGCTGCTGCTCACCGTCAGCGGCTGCGCTTCTCCGCTCTATGACCAGCAAGACGACCGTCGCGATAGCGATCTGCGCCGCTCGGTTCGGGAATCCGCCGAGCGAGAACTGGTTGAGGCCGCCCGCTTCCCTGATGAGCGCACGCTCTCGCGGGTTGAGCGGACCGAAAGGTACAACCTCTCTGACGAGACGATCCGCGAGATTGAAGCGACCTCTGGCCCAACCTCATACGTTGGCCTGCCCGACCTCGGTCCCGCAATCTACGGCACGTCGCAGGATACGGCCACAGTCTCGCTGCAAGAGGCCGTGAGCGCCACGGTTCAGCACAACCTGAACCTAGAGTTCGCCCGTCTGACACCCGCGATTTCGCAGGCGCAGGTGGTCGCGGCCGACGCCGCGTTTGACTGGATTTTCTTTGCCAGTGGCCAGTGGAGCCTGACCGACCAACCGAGAACTAGCCCGGCGGTTGGTGGTGCAACGGTGGGCGTGGGCTCAGACCAGCGTCAGGTCGTCGATGGCACCTATGGCGTCCGCCGCTCGCTGATTTCGGGCGGCCAGTTCACGGTGCAGAATCAACTGACCTACACCGATGTTGAAACGGACAATCTCTTTAACATTCCGGATCCCGCGAGCGAAACCAACATCGTCATCCAGTTTGACCAGCCTCTGCTTCGCAACTTTGGTTCCGACGTTTCGCTCGCACAGGTCAGGATCGCCAAGAACACCGAGCGCGACGAGATTCAGAACCTTCGCGGCCAGTTGAACCAGACCGTTGCACAGTCGGAACTGGCGTATTGGAACGTCGTTCGTGCGGTGCAGGACGTTCACATCACCCTGCGACTCCTTGAACGTGGTCGAGAGGTTCTCGAAAAGATCGCTAGCCGCAGGCTGGACGTCAAGCAGTCCGACATCGCCGACACGGCTTCGCAGGTTGCAACACGAGAAGCCGACGTGCTGCTGGCTCAGAAGGCTCTTCGTGATGCCTCAGACCAACTCAAAGCCATCATGAACGACCCTCGGTTTCCGGTTGGGTCTGAGATTCTGTTGATCCCCGTGGATACCGCGGTCGATCAGCCCTTGCGGTTCAACCTCGTCGATTCGCTCAACTCGGCGTTCGGCAACCGGCCTGAAGTTCAGCGGGCGCTCATCTCGCTCGATAACACGTCGATCCGGCAGGTCGTGGCCAACAACGCCCGACTGCCACTGCTAAACCTTCGAGCACTCAGCCGGATCTCAGCGCTCGAGTCCGACATGACGCGTGCCTACGACGATCTGACCGACGCCAACTTTGTGGACTATCAACTCCGGCTCGACTTTGAGCAGCCGATCGGCAATCGCGCTGCCGAGGCGGGCTATGCGGCCCGCAGGCTCGAACGCCAACAGGCCACGATCGCGCTTCGCAACACCATGCAGGGCGTGGTGGGCGAGGTGAAGGCCGCGCTCCGCAACGTCGAACTGAACTACAAACTGATCAGCCAGAGGCGAGCGGCCCGAATCGCCGCGGCCGAAACGCTCCGAACGCTGCTGGTTGAAGAGCAGTTCGTGCGAGCGCTCACGCCCGAGTTTCTCGACTTGAAACTCCGGCGACAGCAGGCACTGGCATCGGCTGAGCAGTTCGAGATTTCTGCGCTGGTCGATTACAACTCCTCGATTGCCAATCTGCACCTAGCGATGGGAACGATCCTTGAGCGGAACAAGATCCTGTTCGAGGTGCCGAGTTACACGCCGGACAAACGCATCGATTTCCTGTTTCCGGATGCCGACGCAATCCGCCAGAAGCGATTCGACGAGAATGCGCCGGTTGGCCAGTGAAAGCCCCGCTCGCTTCCAATAATCCAGCGTGACGGAATCGCAGCCATCCATCGAGCAGGCCGTGCGAGCGCTTCGCGCTGGCGAGATGGTGGCGTTCCCCACCGAGACCGTTTATGGCCTCGGCGCTGATGCGCTGAATCCTTTGGCAGTCGATCGTGTCTTTGCGACCAAGGGCCGACCCCGAAACAACCCGCTCATCCTGCACGTGCGCGGGCCTGAAGCCGCACGCGGGCTGGTGGCGAGTTGGC